>CAILBQ010000586.1 GCA_903832475.1 uncultured Acidobacteriota bacterium
CACTGGACAAAGAACACAGACGAGGGAAAGCCAGTTGATGAGTCAATGACTTTCACCAACAAGGACTCCATGGCTATCAACGCCGACGTGAACCTTTCATACTCTCTTCAGGCCGACAAGATTCCAGCCTTCTACGTCAAGTTTTTGGCGAAGGACATTGAAACCTTTACCGATGGCTATCTTCGCAACGTCACGCGAAACTGTATGAATGACGCGGCGGGTAAGTACGAAATCGCACAGATTATGGGCGACAACTCGGCCTTCCTTAAGGAAGCCAAGACGTGCCTCGAAGCACAGGTGACTCAGTACGGTGTGGTGATTGACACACTCGGACTGACAGGTGCCCCACGCCCACCGCAGGTTGTGCTTGACCAAATCAACTCGAAGAATCAGGCTCAGCAACTCGCACTTCAGAAGCAGATGGAGTTGCAGCAGGTTCAGGCCGACGAAGACGGTAAGCCACAGCCAGTACGGCGAAACGAAGAGAGCTAACAGAACGGATAGCAGCACAATGCCACCTGCCATCAGGCGCACACCATTTTCAACTGTCACATCAATTCTCCTTCTTCCTGAACCAGAGACGACACCGGCTTATCCTGCTGCCTTGCGTGGAGCATGTAGTACAGCACTGGAATCGTCGGCCAGGAGAGAAATGTCGAGGCCACAGCGCCGGCAATCAGAGACAACGCAAGACCTTGAAAGATGGGGTCAGTCAGGATGACGCTGGCCCCGACAACGACAGCAGCCGCGGTCAGTAGCATGGGCCGGAAGCGAGTTGCTCCTGCATCGATCACAGCTTCAGCGAGCGGCATACCGTGGCGGATGCGCAGTTCGATGAAGTCAACCAGGATAATCGAGTTACGCACGATAATGCCGGCTCCTGCGATGAACCCAATCATAGAGGTCGCAGTAAAGAATGCGCCCGACAGAGCATGAGCCGGCATGACACCGACCAGGGTCAGCGGAATGGGCGCCATGATGATCAGGGGGACGAGGAAAGAGCGGAACCATCCAACGACGAGGACGTAGATAAGGATCAAAACGGCAGCAAAGGCAAGGCCCATGTCGCGGAAGACCTCGATGGTGATATGCCATTCGCCATCCCACTTCATCGAGTAGTGATCCGTTGACCGCGGAATGGAGGCGTTGTAACGCTTCAAGACATAGCCAGCGGGAAGCGTGAGTTGGTCGAGCTTTTTGTTCATGGCGAAGATCGCGTAGACCGGACTTTCTTCCGCGCCTGCGACATCCCCGGTCACGTACACCACTCGGTGCAGATTCTTGTGGTAGATGTTGGGTTCGATCGTCGTGTTCTCAACCGTAACCAACTCGCGCAGCGAGACCATGCTTCCGTCGGCACCCGGTAGCTTGATAGACTCCAGACCGTTCTCGGAGGAGCGATCGGCGCGATCCAGTTCGACAACTGCTGGAATGGGCTCACGGGCCAAGGGATCATGCAACAATCCGACCGTCGTCCCGGAAACGGCAAGCGCCAGTGCACGGGCTACGTCAGAGACACCAATTCCATGCTGCGCTGCTTTGACCTCGTCTACGCGAATGACAAGCCGGGGCTGAGGGTCCTCGACATACCAGTCTGTATCCACTACCCCTGCCGTGTTTTGGAAAATGGACTTGATCTGATGCGCTACTTCAATCTGACCCTTTAGATCCGGGCCATACACTTCGGCGACGAGAGTCTGGATCACGGGAGGTCCAGGCGGCACCTCAGTTACCTGAAGGCGCGCTCCATACTGTTTGCCGATCGCATCCAACAGCGGCCGGAGCCGTTTGGCGATGTCATGGCTCTGTAGGCTGCGCTGCTTGGCCGGCAACAGGTTGACCTGGATGTCAGCTTGATTCGATTGACGGCGCATGTAGTAGTGACGCACTAATCCGTTGAAATTGTACGGGCCCGATGTTCCAGTGTAGGTCTGATAGTTCAGTACATCCGGTTGTCGCGCCAGCTCCTCTCCAAGAGCGCTGGCGACGAGGGCCGTCTGTTCCAGCGGGGTTCCGTCGGGCATGTTGATGACGACTTGCAACTCGCTCTTGTTGTCGAAGGGCAGCATCTTCACCCGCACCAGGCCGAGGGGCACCATGGCTACGGAAATCAAGAACACAGCCATCACTGCCAGAAAGAAGAAGAATCGATTCCGGGGTGATCGAATCAACGGCATCATGATGCGGCGGTAGATACGAGCGCGCCAGTTCTCAGTCTCGGCTTTGAGCAGCTTGGTCCCTTGCAAATGCCTGCCCATCAGTCGCAGCGACGCCCATGGTGACACCACAAATGCGACCAGCAGCGAGAAGAGCATAGCGGCTGAAGCACCGACTGGAATCGGACGCATATAAGGTCCCATAAGGCCGCGCACAAAAGCCATCGGAAGAACCGCAGCGATCACGGCAAATGTAGCAAGGATAGTCGGATTTCCAACCTCGGCAACCGCCTCGACGGCCACATCGCTTATCGAACGGCCTTGGTTCTCAGGGAGCCGGAAGTGTCGAACTATGTTTTCAACCACGACAATGGCGTCATCCACAAGAATGCCGATGCTGAAGATCAATGCGAACAGGGTTACGCGATTGATGGTGTAGCCCAGGAAGTAGAAGACAGACATGGTCAGGGCGAGGGTGACCGGAATGGCGAGCAGCACAACTCCAGACTCACGCCAGCCCAGAAAGAGAGCTACCAGCAGCGTCACGGATAGTGTCGCCAGCAGCAAATGCTCTAACAGTTCATCCGACTTATCCTTGGCGGTCTCCCCATAGTTGCGCGTTGTGGTCACGGTTACATCGCTGGGTATGCTGACGCCTTGCATTTCGTGCACTCGGGCTAAAACGGCATTAGCGATGTCAGTCGCATTGGTACCTTTTCGCTTAGCCACCGAGATGGTAACGGCGGGATACTGACGAGCCGCGGAAGCGCTGTTGATCGCTGTGCCAAACAATACGTAATCGGCTGGCTCTGCAGGTCCGTCCACTATCTTTTCAGCTACGTCCCGCAGGTAGACAGGATGGCCC
>CAILBQ010000587.1 GCA_903832475.1 uncultured Acidobacteriota bacterium
ATGCGGCCGCCGCTCTCCACCACGCACCTGTTTCATCATCTCCAGCTGCTGCGCATTGGCCACGTCCACCGCATCCTCTACAGCCCGGTGCAGCGCCACTTCCAACCGCACCAGCTCGCGCACATCCGTCGACCGAAAATCCAGCGACGCCGACGCGCTTTCCGGGATGGTGTTCACGCTGGTCCCTCCCGTAATCGTCCCCACATTCATCGTGACCCGCGGCACGTCGGGAGAAACCTTCAGGGGCGTCTGCGCCAGCGCATGCAAGGCCGACGCGAGTATGAAAATTGGATTCGGCGTCCCGGCGTCGGTGAAACTGTGCCCGCCCGGCCCCTCGATCGTCACCTGGAATCGCCGGCTGCCCAGCGCCTGCGTAACCGCGGTTTCCGCGCCCGCGCCATCCAGCACAACATGCGCCGCAACCCTCCCCGCGTAGACGGAATGGCCGTAAAGATGCCGCACCCCGCGCAGGTCGCCTTCGCCCTCTTCGCCCACGTTGCCACAAAAGACCAGCGTCGCGCCCAGCGGCGTTTGCGCTTCGCCAAAGCTGCGCACCAGCGCATGCGCGATGCCCAGCATACCAATCACCCCGGCCGCGTTATCACAGGCCCCCGGAGCCTCCAGCCGATCGTCCTTCAGTACCGTATCCAGCGGCGTCGATACCGGAAACACCGTATCCAGGTGCGCCGACAACAGCACCACCGGCAATCCGTCGCCGCTCTCGCTTCCCGGAAATTCCGCGTAGACGTTGCCCACCTCATCCATCGTCACATGGCTCAGTCCAGCCTGCGTAAATTGCTCAGCCATCCACTTCGACCGCTCCGCCTCTCCAAAAGGAGGCGCTGGAATGCCCACCAATTCCATCTGCCAGCGCATCATCTGCTGATTGTTCAAATGCAGCCAGCGAAACGCCGCATGCAGGGGCCGCAGCTCAGCCAGAGCGGTAACCCGGGAAAATGCGGAGCTGCGAGCAAGAAGAGGCATAACGATTCTTCAAGGGTAGCAGCAGCCTTGAACGGAACCTGGAACCCCTTTACAACGCTCGATCTCTGCACGTTTCCACGTCGGAGACTTCGGGATACTCCACCGAATGCAAAAACAACCCCCGCGCCGGCGCCGTCGGCCCCGCCGCCGACCTAGAACGCGCTGCGAGAATCCCGCGCATCGACCCGGCAGGGAACTGCCCTCGCCCGATCTCCAGCATCGTCCCCACCAAGTTGCGCACCATGTGGTGCAGAAAACCGTTCCCGCGAACGCGAAAAATCAGCAACTCTCCACCCTCTTCCGTCCACTCCGACGACAAGATCGTCCTCACCGTCGACTTTCCCGCACCCGGCGCAAGCTCCGAACCATCCTCCGTGAGGGCGCGCACCGTCGCATCCGGGTCGCTTGCCGCCAGGCTCACAAAGTCATGCTCGCCGACAACATCCAGCGCCGCCTCCCCGAGTGCATCCATCTCGAGCTTCCACGTGCAGACGTGAACATACGGAGCCAAAAAGGGCGAACAAAGCCCGCCGCGAAAAATCCGGTATTCATACGTCTTGGCCACTGCCGAATGCCGCGCATGGAACTCCGGCCGAACCTTGCGGCACTCCAGCACCCGAATCGCCGCCGGCAGCGTCCGATTCAGCGCGCGCTGCAGATTCTCCGCCGGAATCGGCGCCTCCAATTCAAAACTCGCCACCTGCCCAAGCGCATGGACTCCAGCGTCGGTACGTCCCGAGCCTTGCGGCAGCGGGGTCTCCGCCACCCTCAAATCCAGAACCCGCCCCAGCGCGGCCTGTAACTCTCCCTGCACTGTCGGGAGCCCCGGCTGCACCTGCCAACCGTTGAACCGCGTCCCGTCGTAGCTCAGAATGAGTTTCCAGTTCTGCATTTTTCTCGGATCGCCCCGTTACTGATTTGGCACCTGCTGCCAAAGCATAGCCTATCGCGGTCCGCGACTCACTCGTGTCTTCCAGCCGCCTGACCCCCTCCTTCGCTGGGGTATACTCAGCTTTTCTACCGCCCCATGGAACCATCGCACCCGCCGGCTTCGTCCGCCGCTGTGCGCCCATCAGGTGGTGCATCCGGTAGGTGCGCTTTTGCGGGAACGAAAATCCCCCAAGTGTCGTATCCAGTGGGTAGTAGAAACCGGCAACGTCGACCGAACGTGATTTTCCTCGTCCTGCGAGGAGTCGATTGCAGCGCCACAGCATCTACATGCTGCCCGGACCTAACGGTCATTCGAAGATCAGTGGAGAAGATTCATGCATTTGTACCGGAATCATGGTTTTGCGCGGGAAACTAGCGAAATGAGCAACATAGCGAAGGCGACCACGTCTGACAATCGCGGCTGTCTGCGCGTCATCTCAGTCGTGTTGCTGGGTCTGACGACGGCCATGCCGCCGGGATTCGCCCAACAGGCAAGTCAGCCCGCTGCTCCCAAGCCAAACGATAAAGTCCTCAGCGATTTGCCTCCAGAGCCCACGCCGGAACCCACTCAGCCCCTCTTCCTTCGTCCGGATGCCCGCAACTTCTCCAAGCCCTACGCGCCGTTGCTGGGCAATCCCATCAACGTGTATCGTCCCACCAGGATCGCCAGCGCCAGCTTCGTGAACTCCGTGCGCCTGGATGATCTTGTCAAGAATGGCAAGATCTACCTCAGCCTGTCCGACGCCATCGCCCTGGCCCTCGAGAACAACTACGACATCGCCATTGCCCGTTACGACCTCGACATTGCCGACACCGACATTCTCCGCGCCAAGGCGGGCGGTGCAGGCGGCCTCCTCGGCGCGCCTTCCGGCCTCGTCACCAACACCCTGAGCGGCGGTTCGAGCACGCTGGCCACCGCCGGCGGCCCGGGCGGAACCTCCGTAGGTTCTGGCGGCGCCGGCTCCGGCACCAACGGCTTGTCCCTGACTGCCAATGGTGCAGGTCCTGCTCCCGAGCAATTTGATCCCATCCTCGGCGCGGCCATGCAGTTTGATCACGCGACCTCGCCCTCCACCAACTTCTTCACCGGTGGCACCTCGCAGACCAACACCTACGATTTCACCTACAACCAGGGCTTCGCTACCGGCACCTCGCTCCAGGTCGGCTTCAACAACTCCTACGCCACGACCACCAACGAAGTATCCGCCTTCAGCCCCCTGCTCAACGCCAGCTTCAAGGCCACCGTGACGCAGCACCTCGCCCAGGGCGCAGGCATCTGGGTCAATCGCCGGTTCGTCTACCAGGCGCTCAACGATCGCCGCATCACCGACTCTTCTTTCCGCCAGCAGCTCCTCTACACCGTCAACCAGGTCGAAAACATCTACTGGAACCTGGTCGGCGCCTACGAAGACTTGCAAGCCAAAGAACGCGCTCTCGAGCAGAGCAAGCAAGTCGCTGCCGACGATCGCAAGCAGCTTGAAATCGGCACCATGGCCCCGCTCGACGTGGTCACGGCAGACTCCTCCGTGGCCGCCGATCAGCAAGCGCTTATCAGCTCCCAGAGCAGCCTGAACTACCAGCAGCAGATCATCAAGCAAGCCATCGCCCGCAACCTGAATGATCCAACGCTGGCCAAGGCCGCCGTCATCCCCACGGACCGCGTCAGCCTCGAAGAGCTGCCTGAAGAAAAGCAGACCATCGACGACCTCGTGCAGGAAGCCTTCAAACACCGCCCCGAGCTCGAACAGGCCCTGCTCACCCTCAAGAACGACGAAATCACCGTGAGAGGCGCCAAGAACGCCCTGCTTCCGACGGTGGACATCTTCGGCTACCTTTCCGGCTCCGGCGTTGCCGGTGTTCCCAACCCATCCTGCCCTGTTGCCTTCTGCCCCAATCCGCCGGCTGCAACCGGCTACGGAACCGCGCTGAAGGATACCTTCAACAACACCTCGCCGGACAAGGGCTTCGGATTTAACATCAACATCCCCATTCGCAACCGCCTGGCCCAGTCCGTCGAAGCTCGATCCCTGATGGAATACCGTCAGGCCCAGCTTCGTCTTGAACAGCTCTACACCCAGATCCGCATGCAGATCACCAACGCGCAGTTCGCGCTCACCAACGATCGCGCCGCCGTACTCGCTGCCGAGGCCTCGCAGAAATTCAACGCCCAGAGCCTCGACGCCGAGCAGAAAAAGCTCCATCTCGGAGCTTCGACCACGGCCCTTGTCCTGGCTCAGTCGCGCAGTCTGGCCAACGCCGAAAACAGCCTGACCTCCGCTCGCGCTGCCTATGCGCAAGCTCGCGCCAGCCTCTATCAACTGCTCGCCACCACCCTGCAGCACTACGGCATCAACTTCGAGGACTCCGCCGCCGGCGTCGTCAAGTCAGCCCCGCTCATCCCCGGCCTCGAACCCGCCAAGCAGGAAAAAGAACCCACCGTTCCCACCCCGGAGCAGCAGCAGAATCAGCAGCAGAACATCAAGCAGCAGGAGCAGCAGGCGCCCACAACAGGCACGTCCCCCGCCAACCCTCCCCCACCCCCACCGCAGCAGTAGCGAAGGCTGCACCCACAGCAAAGGCCCGAAGCGCCATAGCGCTTCGGGCCTTCGCTTTTAGTCCCTCTTCCCTTACTTCCTCAGCCCCAGCCTCTCTACCTCTCCGCAACAAAATCCAGCAAATCGAAAAACTCCGGAAAGCTGATCCCCGCCGCTTCTGACCCGCGGATCAGCGTATCTCCCTCCGCCCGCAAGGCCGCCACGCTGAAGGCCATGGCAATTCGATGATCCCCACCCGAATCAATCGTCGCCCCATGCAATTGCTGCCCGCCCGGAACATCCATCCCGTCCTCATGCTCCGTGACCTCAGCGCCCATGGCGCGCAGATTCTTGACCACCAAAGCAATGCGGTCCGATTCCTTCACCCGCAGTTCCTTCGCATCGCGAATCCGGATTCCCCCACGCGTGTAGGGCGCAATCGCCGCCAGCACCGGCAGCTCGTCGATCAACTGCGCCGCCAGCGGCCCCGTGATCGAAGTGCTCCCTAGTCCCTCCGCAGGAGCCGTCACTTGCACCGTGCCGACCAGTTCCGCATGCTTGTCTTCTAGGGTCAACACGCTGATC
>CAILBQ010000588.1 GCA_903832475.1 uncultured Acidobacteriota bacterium
CGTTTTCTCGCCTGGAATTCCACGCTGGATTCGGTTCGATACCCAGGCCAAGCCATCTTTTCCAGAAGCAGGGAAGCGATCCTCGTCCATTCCATCGGACTGTGTTTTTCCGGCAAGTCCTCGAATACGTCTCGCGCGGCCCGCATCCGGGCCGTCCAGCTTTGGGCAAGTTCAACCGGCGGCATGCTTGACGGGCGCGACCGGTCGCTCGACCTGCTGTCCAAATCGAGAAACACCTCAAGTGGCCACTCCGGGCGCTCCATTCCCCGCCGCCGCAAAGCCCGCATTGCCTGAGCCAGGCCCAGTTCCTCCTGGCCGCTGACCGCGCCATGCCCACTGGTGAGCAGCCAGTCCAATTCGGGTTCCGAAAGAGGCGCGTGCAGCCACCGCAACAGCAAAAGCGCTGCCCGCACATGGGAAAGCCGTCCCAGCGGCACTCCCATTGAAAATTCAAAGTCCAGCGGTCCGCCGGTTTCATCCGTCGCATCCAGCAGTGCCCGTTCCAGCTCGCCGCGGCGTTCTCGCAACCCCGGCGTCACCACCATCAACCGCGCCTTCGCATTCTGCCCGAGGCGTTCCCGAAGCCACGAAACGCAAGCGCCAATCTCTTCGTCCGCATCGGGGAGGGCGACAAACCGAGCACTTTCATTTCCTGGCTCCCTCACCGGCAATCCCTCATCGAGACGCCATGTTCCCCAGCCGTCCAGTACGCTTCTCTGCGTGCGGGTGAGCCGGTCGAAGCCAACCAACAGTAGCGGCGCCCGGTTGCCTTCGCGCTCCCCGGCCAGCGCCGATGCCAGCTCAACCGGCAGGCGGCTCGCGGAAATCACGTCTTCCTTCCGGCAGCGCGCATCGAAATCGCTCATCCAGCCGCTGAAAGTCGCCGCATCGCCTGTCCAGCCCCCGCGCGCCGCGTCTCGCATTGATTCCGGCGCGAAACTGGCCAACAATCGATAGGCCTGTTGCGCCGCGCTGGCCAGCCGGGTAGAGTGCAGCAGGCCTTGGCCAATGTGGCTCTTGCCGATCATCCGCTCCCAGAGTGACTGCTCCTGAAACGGATTCAGCAGCATGACGCCGGCAGTGTTGCGCGCCATCCATGCGTCTCGCAACCACGCTTCCCAGGAAAATATCGCCGGAGTCTCCCATGCCGTCCGGCCTTCCCCTCGGCGGGCCGCTTCGTACGCCTTCGCCACAGCTCGCGCCGCGCGTTCCGAAGACGCCAGGACCAAGCCTCCCGACCCCAGCCATGCGTCGACCCGCAAACTGCGTTCCTGATCCCGCGAAGCCATGCCCCTATCCTAAGGCGACCTCCTGGTGCCTGCCGCCCTTCCTCTGGAAAACCCGTCCCGCCGTCCGTCCGCGTCCGCAGTCCGTTTACACTGGACTGTGAAACATCTCCACGTTTTTCGCCTCTTTTGCCTATTCGCCGCTCTCGCATCTGCCGGACTCACCGGCTGCCACTCCGCGACGAAAGATGCTGTCACGGCTCCTCAGCAGTTCAAGACCTATCCCCTCCGCGGAACCATCGTCTCCACCAACGCCGCCAAGGGTGAAGTCACCATCAACCACCAGGCCATCCCCGGCTTTATGGACGCCATGACCATGCCCTACAAGCTGCGCGACACGCGCATCCTGGGCGAACTGCACCCCGGCGACATGGTCACCGCAGACGTCCTGGTCTCGCAGACCGCCGACGCCGACGTCTTTGTGGATCACTTCGTCGTGATCGGCCAGGCCAAGCCCGACTACCGCCCGGCAGTGCAATATCATGTCCCCGCCGCTGGCGATGCCGTTCCTGATTTTCACCTTACCGATCAGGACGGCCGTCCCCTCAAGCTCTCCCAGTTCCGCGGCAAGGCCCTGCTCATCACCTTCATCTACACCCGCTGCCCGCTGCCCGATTTCTGCCCGCGCGTGACCCGCAACTTCGCCGTGCTCGAGAAATCCCTCGCCGCCAACCCCGCTCTCTACGCCAAAACCCACTTGCTCTGCGCCAGCTTCGACCCGGATGGTGACACGCCCGCCCGGCTCAAGGCCTACGGCGAGCAGTACATGGGCAGCGCCGCTCCCCAGGCTTTTGCTCACTGGGATTTCGCTGTCCCTGACAAGAAGACACTCACCCCACTGGCGCAATGGTTCGACGTGGGCCTGACCAACGAAGCCAATAACACCATCACCCACACCCTCTCGACCACGCTGATCGGTCCCGACGGCAAAGTGGTCAAGTTCTACCCCGGCAACGAGTGGACGCCGGATGAGCTGCTCGCCGACGTGCAGAAGCTCTATCCAAAGGCTTAATCTGAAATCATGATCGTCATCGTGATGGGCGTCAGCGGATCGGGCAAATCCTACCTCGCGGAACGTCTCGCACAAGTGACCGCCTGGCCCTTTGCCGAGGGCGACGACTTCCACTCCGCCTCCAACAAGGCCAAGATGGCCGCCCGCACCCCGCTTACCGACGAAGACCGCGCTCCCTGGCTCGCCTCGCTGCACGCCCAGCTCATGGCCTGGCACGAGCAAAACCAGCCCGGTATTCTCACCTGTTCGGCCCTCAAGGCAAGCTATCGCGAAACCCTCGCAGCCGGCATTCCCGAGCTGCGCTTCGTGTGGCTCGACCCTTCGCGCGCCATCCTTGAGCAACGCGTTGCCCACCGTCCCGGCCACTACATGCCCGCCGCCTTGCTCGACAGCCAGCTCGCCACACTCGAGCCTCCAACCGGTTCAGAGCGTTTCCTGCGCCTGGACGGCACCGAGCCTGTGGAGCAGGCCATCGCCACAATCTTGGCCTGGCTCGAAGAACAGGACTGATCGCAGGGGAAACACTCAGCTGAATCCCTGTCCCTTTCGAACTCATCTCTTCCCCAGACACTCTCTCCAGTAGACTCGTAACTGGAAAGCACTTCCCGAGGTCCGCCACATGGCGAAAGTCACAATTGTTTTTGCAATTCTGTTTATCCTGCTCGGCGCCGTCGGCTTCATCACCACCGGCAGCCAGCACCCGACCGCGCTCATCCCCGCGGCGCTCGGAATTCTGCTCGGCACCTTCGGCGGCATGGCGCTCACCGCCAACGCCAAGCGCCGCATGCTCTTCATGCATATCAACGTAACCCTCGGCCTGCTCGGCTTCCTGGGAACGCTCATGGGCCTCATTACCTGGTTTCGCATGATCAACGGCGCAGTGGTCGCGAACCCTCCAGCCACCGAATCGAAAGCCATCATGGCCCTCCTCTGCCTCATCTACGTCGCTCTCTGCGTCCGCTCCTTCATCGCCGCGCGCCGCGCCAGGTTGATCTAACCATGGCGACCATGCGCGGAGGCGCGATGACCATGCACGCCGAACGCGGCGGCCGCGGGATGGGCAAAGGCTCCGCCGATCCCACCAAGCCCAAGAAGAAAGTCAGCATCAAAAAGCTCTGGCCCACCATCTGGATGCTGGTCAAGCCCCGCCGCTGGCTGATCCTCGCCGGGTTTGTGCTGGTGGCCATCAAGACCGTTGCGGGCC
>CAILBQ010000589.1 GCA_903832475.1 uncultured Acidobacteriota bacterium
CGTTGCGCTCGCCCACGATCTCCACGATGTCGTGCACGATGCGCGTGATGTCGAAGTCCTTCGGTGTGTACACGGCTGCCACACCCGCCTGCTTCAGCGGCGCCACGTCCTGCTCGGGGATGATCCCGCCGACGATCATCAGCACGAGCAGGAGCAGTCCTACTAGTAGGACTAGATTGTGGACGCTCAGCAAGGGTGCGCTGGCCACAACAGCGATGTCTTCTGACGACCGCAGGAGCACGTAGAACGCCACGGATCCCATTAATCTATCGTCGCTATCCATGATACAAATGCCAGTGAGGCGAATGGTTGACCCTAAAGGAATTTGTAGCATGGGTGCAGGCGGTTTGCCCGTCCCGCGGTCCGGGTGTCGATAGATTGCCGTAAACAGGTGGTCGCCTGACTTCAGAACGTATTCATCCTGCGCAGCTTCCCGAACAGCCGTTAAGAACCGACCCTCGACTGAAACCAGTTCGAATGCATGTAATCCCAAGGACAACCCATCCACATCTTGGGGCATGGCAGCGATTGGCGATGACATACCCGTGTCTTCTACCATCCCGCGAATGAGGGATAGTGAACCGTTATGCACGTCAGGGAAGCCGGTCACATCCGCGACGTTTCCAATCCGCAAGGGACCTTCATACTGGGTGGAAATCCACAAGCTTCTCTTGCCCCTTTGAAGTACGACCGAGGTCCCTGGTTGATAGTAGGTTACCGAGCCCTGCACCCGGACTCTCCGCGTGCGGTCCCTTATGTCATACCCCTTCATGATTTCGTCCATTGGCACGATGGGAATCGCCCAAGGAGCCAACGTACCGAGCTTCACAATCTTCAGATCAGACAGCGAGGGTATCTCCAGGAGGATCCCCGTCATTTGCATGCGAGTATCAAACTTCCCAGCGACAACGCCCGTGATCACTACTTCTGCATCCATTAGCTTGGAGAGACTCACGGACCCATTGTCAAGCACCTCTGCGTCAATGTTGCCTCCGTCTAAAAGGAGCTGCAGGTGGATGTTTCTCACTCCGCCGTCCATGACGAAATTGGCTCCCCGCACCGTCGCATGCAGCGTGACACGTCTGCAATCGAGTTGGCCTTGAATCAGCTGTTTGAAGTTAGCGTTGGTGGGATGAGGCAGGACGCCATGACCCAGCAACCTCACACTGAGGCCCTTCACCTCCGGACGAAAACTGGCCTCAGTCAGGCCTCTGACCGAAACACGATCGCCTGCAGCCAGCTTCTCATCGTCAGTCGCTTCAACGTAGATTGCTTCGTCTCCTTCCTGGAGGAAGAGACTAACATTGCCCTTCTTGTAGTAAGTGACGGTAGCTGTAATTGCTACGGGAAGTGCCATGGCTGCTTCAGTATTTGTGAGCGAAGATACAGCGTGCACCGAAGACAGGAAAACCTGTTGCGCCGTCAGCGTCGTCGTCATGCATCCAAGGACTAATGCGATGGCGGCAATGGTAAGAGATCGGCAGTTCGCTTTTATGGAACGTCTTGGCGGCAAATCAAGGATAGCGGACATAGATTTAAGCTGCTATCGGACAAATTGATCGAAAAGTTCAACGGGCCTGCAAGAATCTCACTCTTGTAGGTGACGAGTTATATCGAACGCCGAATCACTGAATATTTCCCGCCGGTAAGCTCTGTCAGAACTGCTCGGTTCTGAGTTCTAGGTGTGCCGGACTACTGTCGCTCCGCCTCGGATCAAACTCCGCAGCGGTAGAGTAGCATTGTCCTTGAAGTGCCCGAGCGCGCTCCCTGGTCAACACATGGAGGCACGAAGCCCGCCTTGCCCGAAAGCAGCAAAAACTTTGGGTAATCCCGCCGTACGGCGCCTATGGCCCGGCCTAGAGACGTACGTCTTATCGGCAGTCTCGTTTCGGCAGTCGTGAAGTGTCAGATACGCCAGAGCCCCTTCAACGGCAAGCAAGGCACCTTCTCCTCGAGACGACTAGGCTTTCTGCAGATCAAATCCCCGAGAGCATGTCGATCTTGTCGATGTTGAAACAAGAGAATAGTTCTTGATCAAACTGAGGTTTGCATGCCAGGCGTATCACTTCGTCTCCTGCATTTCTGTAAATTGCAGCAGAAGGTCAACGAAGACTTGCCTGAATTGCTCAAAGAGCTGTTCAAGCCGACCAACTTCGTCGTCGCGGCTCACCTTGATTTCCGACTCGAAATCTCCGCCCACGACACGAGTAGCCACGTGGATGATGTGTTGCAGCCGTTTGAATACGAGTCGGTGCAGGAGTGCCAGTACCAGAAGAATGCCTAGCAAGAGCGACACAACAAAGACCAGCATCAGAATGTTTTGCGTAAGCCGCATTGCAAGGTACACAGCAGAAATATCGCGTACGACAAACATTGCCCCCACTGTATTTCCCGCAGCATCGCGAATGGGAAAAATGCCACGGACGAAGACAGACTCTCCATTACGATAGCGTTCAAGGACTGTGCCCTGTTCCGGCAACGCCGCCAGTGATCCGGTGAATCGAATAATCTGGCCTGTGTCCGTTGTTTTATCCGCGATGACGAAGTCCGGGTTTTCATCCCAGTCATCACGTCGATGCAATACCGCACTCGAATCTTTCCAAAACTGTCGATCCACGAACTTCTTGCTGAGCAGGAGCCCGTAATCATTTCCGGTCTGCCCCTTCATTGCATGAATAAATTGACCAAGTTCTTCTCCGAGTTCTAAATAGCCAGTGATTTTATTGTTCGAATCATAAACCGGCCGAAGAATTCTCTCAGCAAATCCGGCCCTTGCCAGTTCGTTGCCCGATACAATCCCATGGGTGCGCACAGCTTCCCTGTCCATGAAGCGGTTCAAATGATCGCCGAACTTCGCGGGATTATGGAGGCGAAGAAAGACCTTCATATCCGGCTCTGGTGTATGAAACATCCAGTTGGTAATTCCCTCAGTTTTCAGCTTTGGATATAGCGGTTGTGTAAGTTCCAAGAGACGGCCGCGGTCCTTGGATGCAAAGGCGTCGCGAACCTGAGGATTCATGATCAGAGCTTCACTCACGGCTGTCATTTTGCTGACTTCGCGAGCTTCAAGAATGGCGAACAGTTTCTGCGAGCTGGAGACAGACTCGAGCGCAAGCGCCTCCGAGTTCCGCGCGAAGCTGTACTGCATCAATGCCAGAATGCCGCCAACGCCGGCGATCAGGCAGGCAACCAGGGTGATCAGAACTTTAGATTGAATAGAATTCCACTTCATACAAACACTCCTCAAACTGTGATGTTCAACACATCTTTAGCTGCCTGCCTAAGTTTGGCGATGACCACTGGGTCGTCCGGAGTGCTGGGATTGATAAAGCTGAGAAGTTTTCCCGAGCGAAGTCCGATCTTGCCTCTGACTTCTGCAGGGTCCATACCGGAAGCTTTGATCTTCTCTTCGATGCGAACTTTGATATCGTTCAGTTGGCCCACGTAGTCTCCTTCGGCCCGTCAATGCCATTCATCTACCTAAATGTACGCAGAGAACGACGCGGTTTCGTATTTATCGGTTCGGTTTGTCATTCATTTCAATCGGCAGCGCGAAGCCTCCAAGCTATATGTAATGGCTGAATCTCCTGAGACAACTGAGTCATTCGGATCCGAATTGCGATTCGTATTGACATCAATCCTTCCGTGTGCCGATAGAACTCCAGAACGATCGAGGCGAACAGCGTGCGCGCATGGACCCTGTAAGGAAGTGGTTCCCAGCGCAACGCAGTTGCCAGCTTAGGCCTACACAGCAGGAGCGCACTAGTGAAACTACACTCGCAAGTAACTTTGTCGGGCCCCCGGCACTTTCTCTCTGGTCATCATGTCAAGCTCGCGACTTGCTGTGCCCTCTTTGTTTTGATCACGGGCGCGCCGCTCATTGTTCGTGCGCAGGAGCCCGACGACAAACAAACGCTTCAAGATGAAGTTCAAAAGCTGAGCAAGGCACTGGCGGCAATACAGCAACGCTTGGATGCGCTTGAGGCCAAACCAGCTGCAAAAGACAGTATTGCCGCCCAGGAAGACGCAGCTCAGAAGGATGCCGTAGCTCTGCGGATCGCGGAAGGAACTGCAGTGCCGGCCGCACCACCAGCCGCTGGACAGTTGACCGCAGTCGCCCAAAAGCCGAACCCCGTCCCGCCCGCGACACAACCAGGCTCCACCAATCCTTCTGTAGGTAGCGTCAACCCTTCCGCAGTTTTTAACCTGACGGTCGGAGCGATGCAGCCAACTACCGCTGAACAGACAAAGCATAAGTTTTTCGAAAGGAAGCCGGGAAGAGATCTTACCTTCTACACCAAGACCGGAGAGATTACGCTTTACGGCAACCTCGATGTCTCGCTTGACACAGCGACCAAGGGCACTCGCGGCATGTTGGATGGCAACGGAAATCCCCCAGTCGGCAACATGGGTTGGTTGGAGGACATCACTACCAACCTGGCTTACGTCGGAGTACGCGGAACCCAAATGACTGGGATAAAGGATATGAACTTCCTCTATCAGTTGGAAACATCGATCAATATCTCTACCACACCGGGACTTCATGTGAGTAACAGTCAAGAGCAAGACACAGTAGACGGCACACTGTTTACTCGGAACAGCTACATCGGGCTGGGCATGGTGAAGTACGGCGCGCTGCTCATTGGCAAATCGGACCCACCGTATAAGCAGTCCACGGCACGCATGAATCCATTCACCGGCATGGAAGGAGACTATGGGGTCATCATGGGCAACACCGGTGGCGACAATCGAATTGAGTTCGGTTACCGGCTCGATCACTCGATCTGGTACAGTTCGCCCAAGCTGCGGGGAATCCAATTTAATGCTTTCTTTTCCCCAGGCCAGGACCGCGCCTCGAACAGCGATAACGTTCCCGCAGGACAACCAGACTGTAACGGCGGCGACAATCCAGGGGACGGTGGCCTTGCCCCCATTGGCTGCAATGACGGGGGATTCAGCGATGTCGTGAGTGGCAATGTTTCTTACACAAAGGAGCCCTTGTACATTGTGGCAGCCTATGAGCGTCACATGAAGGTCAATCGGCAGAGCGATATCACAGGAATCTATTCCGGCGGATCGCCCTCCAACTACTCCGGGCCGCTTACCACGAATACAACGGGGATAGGTTACGACTATTGGGTGCCAACTGCATTCTTCAATGCCGAGGTCGCCGATGAGGACGCGAGCAAGATTGGAATCCAATATGGATTCTTCCGCAGGAAGACTGTGGTGAGTGCTGTCGTGGAAGATCTTCACCGCTATCTTCCCGGCTCTCTTGAGTTTCAGAATGAACGCCAGCGACTTGGCAGTTGGCTCGCGGCAACACAGGCTCTAGGAAAGCTGGACAGCCTGTCGTTCGGTTGGGCTCGTGCCTATCGAACGCCCGGCGACCCCGGCCAACACACGACTTCTTTGTTGGCGGCGCCCTATTCAATTCCGTCGGACGGTGATTCGTATGGCGGCAGAGCCGTGGACAACTCAGCCAACATGTTCACAGTCGCTTATCGCCACCGCATCGGCGAAGGTCTTGAGCTTTACTCAAATTGGGCAGGAACTTTCAATGGCCCCTATGCGCACTTCGACCTCGGAGCCGGTGGCCACGGGGCGACGACAGACTGCCACGATGCCTCCGATGCGGCGGGCAACGAGAACTCCGATCCTCACTGCTGGCCTGGTGGTCAACTGAAGGCATTTTCAGTGGGTATAGATAAGAAGTTCTAAGAAGCGCTCACAGCTCTTGAAAAGTGGGGACACTGCTGGCTATATCGTCGTTCAGATTCGAAGTTTCATGAATTGATTTCCGCTGCACGGGCGCAGGTAAACTTGCTCCTTTGCAGCAGGATCGACGTGACCCTGTGAGACTTAACAATCAAGTAGGTATAGGTAGCGACCAATTGGTTCCTCGCACGCGCACGCCGAGTGCCTCTTGACCAACGATATTTCATTGCCTCAATAGGCTCCA
>CAILBQ010000590.1 GCA_903832475.1 uncultured Acidobacteriota bacterium
GCTGGCCATTGTGTCCTCACTTTCCAGAACCCGAATCCATTGACACCGCCACCCACTCCGGCATCGCTGCACTGCTGGAACAACTTCACTTGGCTATTTCGAGTGAAGAAGCAATCATTGACTTTTCCGCCTGCACGGCAGAACTGTTCAGTCCGTAGGCACGCGTGGCTCCCATCAGATCCACCATTTCGGTGAGTGGATTGATGTCCGGGTAAGCGACATATCCCTCTGCATCCGCGTCCGGATGCCCAGGATCGAAGCGTTTCAGTGCAGGCGCCGTATCCGTCACCACACCTGACACCCGCACACCGCTCGAAACCGTTTCTGTCCCGTTCATCGCGGTTGTCGGCGAAGCCACCCATGGGTTGGCTGAAGTGGCCGGCAACAATGGCAGCAGCGGAAGATGTCGCAAGAGCTGGCCCTGAAAATTTCCATCCCCGTCCGCCGCCGCGAACACTACATGCTGGCGCTGGTACGGGGTGCCTGCGGCCGTGCGCGTGGTTTCGGCGTTGGCCATATTGGCCGCCACCACTTCAGCCCGCATGCGTTCCGCCTGCATCGCCGATCCCGACTGGTCGATCATGCCAAATAGGTTCACTGCCTGCCATCCTTTCTGTCGTCTTGTGCCGATCTCTTTTCTTATTTCGCGTCGGCATGAATGGCATCGAAGATGCGCGTATACTCGCGCCTGAGCAAAGCCACTCCCGTCTTGAATTTCAGCTGAGCTTCGGCCAGATTCAGGCCTTCTCGGTCCATCGAAACGTTGTTCCCATCGGGTCGAACAATCAAACCGTCCTCAAGAGAGAATCGCGGAGCCAGGTCAGGACCCCTCATGCCCTCTTCCGCAATGGCTTGCCGCATCTCGACATCGAAATTGAAGCCCAACGCCTTGTAGCCCGGCGTATCGATATTGGCCATGTTGGCCGAAGTGATCTGGATCTGACGAGTATTCAGGTCTAAATACCTGGCAATTTCGTTGCTGATTCTGGTTGCGATTTCCATCCTTGCTGGCCTCCGATCCAACCCTCGCCTGTCACCGCTATTTCAATGGCAATTGCAATTGAACGGCCAGGAATATCGGCCGTACGAAAAGGAACTTTAATGCATCTGCTAGGAACTCGACCGGTGCTTAAGACGTTTCAGTTCGGTGGCAAAAGGCCAAAATCAACCTCCTGCTCGCCGATCACCGGTTCGTCGCCGGCAAGGATTGCTGCCCGCTCCAGCACGTGTTCCAATTCCCGCACATTGCCCGGCCAGTCATGATTCCTGAGCCTGTCCAGCGCCTTCGCGTCCAGCCGCTTCACCGGAGCAGTGCGGCCCATTCGTTCCAGGAAGTGTTCAATCAAAACCGGTAAATCTTCGAGATGCTCGGACAAGGCTGGTGTACGGATCAAAAACACCGCCAGACGGTAGTACAGGTCGGAGCGGAAGGCACCCTTTTGGGCATGTTCGGCCAGGCGCTGATGAGTTGCGGCCAGGATGCGGACGTCCACTTTGACCGTGTCGTTATCGCCGATGCGCTGCAGTTCGCCGCTCTCCACGAAACGCAATAATTTGGACTGCAAGGCCAACGGCATCTCCCCGATCTCATCCAGGAAAAGAGTGCCTCCATCCGCGGATTCGATGCGTCCGATCCTGCCTTGCACTGCGCCTGTAAATGCCCCCCGCGTGTGTCCAAAAAGCTCCGCTTCCAGAAGCGCCTCTGGAATCGCTGCGCAATTAATGGCGACAAAAGCCTTCTTCGAACGGCTGGAAAGCCGATGCAGAGCCTCGGCCACCAGTTCTTTCCCTGAGCCGGTTGGACCTTCGATCAGGACCGGAGTGAGTCGCGCCGCTACCAGTCGAATGCGCCGACTCACCTCAAGCATGGGTCCACTGAATCCGATCAGTTCAGGAATTCTGTCCACTGGAGAGACTCGTCTCTCCGTGATCTGCGCTCTCCGCTGCTCTTCCCCCGCTGGAACAGCGGACACCGTGCCCGCGGCTGATCTTGCATCTTCTTTCTCGGATGTCTCGCCGTTCGCCTTCTGCTGGACAACGTCGAGAGGAGAGAGCCCTGTTGGAGCATCAGGAACCATTTCGACCAGTCTGGATGCCTGCCAGGCAACCGTGTCTGATTCCTGGCTGTGGCGAAGCGCATACAGAAGTTCCTGATGATACGGACTGCGCGGGCTGTCTTTCACTGCGCTCCCGTCGGTGAACATCAAGGCTACCGTCGGTTTCTCGCGATGAAAGTCTGCAAGGAACTCGGAAATATCCAGATCGGGAAGCCAGGGGTCCACCAGGAGCACTTCAAGCTGCTTGGCCTTTTCGCTTTCCGCCCAGGCATCCGCGCCGCCGCGCGCCTCTATTACCTGCCAACGGAGACCGGTCAGCGACCTGCTCAAGCGCTCCCGATGGCCCGCATCAGAACAGGTGATCAGCACGACACGCAAAGGTTTGCGGGGCAAATTCAGGTGTGCGCCGGGAAGGGTCGGGGACGGGAGAGACGGGGTGGGGAGTGAGGTGGGCAGGGCAGGCACGATGACAACTCCTTCTCAGATGGCTCTGATCAGTCCTGTTCGTTGCATGAAGGATGAGGCAAGCCGCTGGACTTCTGAGCTGCCGTTCCGGTTGGTCGAAACCGTGAGATTTCAGTCACGGTCGCACAGGAATAGCTTGTGAACTACGCTGAGCGTCGCGATCGGCAATAACCGCTGCGCTGCTGACCGTTGCGGGAAGGGGCAACGCCAGTTCAGCTTCCGACGGCACAACGTAGCCTTGGCCGCGCACTGTCCGCAGCAGGAATCCCGGAGGGGCGTCCTTCAGCTTGCGTCGCAGGTAGTTCACGTAGACGTCCACAATGTTGGTGGTCAGTGCCGGTTCCATGTTCCACACTGCATCCAGCAACTCCACCCTTGAGACACATTGCCCTCGGCGCAGCATGAGATGTTCCATCAAAGCAAATTCTTTGTTGGTCAAGGCCACCAGTTCGCCGTTGCGCCTCGCCGTCCGGTCCAGGCGGTCCAACTCCAGGTCGGCCGCCCGCAGCAGCAACTTCGCTTCCCGCTTACGCCTTAGCAACGCCCGGCACCGAGCCCGCAGTTCATGCAAACTGAACGGCTTCAGGAGAAAATCGTCCGCTCCCAGGTCCAGACAGCGAATTCTTGTCTCCATCTCCTGTCGACCGGTCAACACCAGAATGGGCGATTGCGAATCCGCCACCCGCATCTGACTCAAGACCTGTTCTCCGTCCATGATGGGAAGGCCCAGATCAAGGATGGTGAGATCCGGAAATTCATCTCGATAAGCGGCCAAAGCGGCGCTTCCCGACCCTTCCCAACGAACGCGATGCCCATCGGCTTCCAACCCCCGCTGCAGAAACATCGCCAAAGACTGGTCATCCTCGGCAACCAAGAGTCTCATGGTCTCTCCCTGGCGCCGCTGGTCCAATTGCGGAAAATCGAGGCGCCACTCCTCTACCTTCCCCCGGCTGACTGCGCTTCTCAAGTGCGACAGAACAAATCCCCGTGAGCAATTTCCAAGAATGGGAGGACGACCATTGGATTCCCGGAATGACTAAACTGCCGCCCTGCGAATTTTCGTGTCCGCTGCACCCACACCGGCACAGCGGAGAAGAGGTAGCGAAAATAGTGATAGCTATTTCGCTTTTCATTCGCTAAAATGCGCGCATGGCTGTCACACGCAGGCAAAAAGAAGTTCTCGACTTCCTCGAGTCATTCGTGACCCGCAATGGCTATTCGCCGTCCTTCGAAGAAATCGCTCGCGGACTTGACCTCAAGTCCCTTGCGACCGTCCACAAACACATCACAAACCTTGAAAAGAAAGGCCTGCTCGACCGCGTCCACAACCGCAGCCGTTCGATCGACGTCCTGCCATCCGGGACACGTCCCCGGACCAGCGAACGCCTGCCGCTGATGGGCCGCATCGCCGCCGGACTGCCGGTCGAGGCTGCGGAAAATGCGGAGAGCATTTCATTGCACGATGTCGTTGGAAACAAGGACGTGTTTGCCCTCGAAGTGCGCGGCGACTCCATGCGCGATGAACACATCATCAGCGGCGACTATGTGCTGGTAGAAAGCACCCGAACCGCACGGCAAGGCGAAATCGTGGTCGCACTCGTGCGCGGCTCTGAAACCACACTGAAGCGGTTCTATCTCGAAGGTAGCCAGGTCCGGCTGCAACCTGCCAACTTCGAAATGGAGCCGATCTTTGTTCCGGCCGCCCAGGTCGCCATCCAGGGCCGGGTACTCGGCGTTCTCCGTCGTTATCGCTGACGCGCCGGCCGTGATGTGACCTGCCGTATCCAGGTTCGTCCTCGCCAAAAACAACACGGCCCGCTCATCAGAGCGGGCCATGTTCGTTGCGTATGAAGTGGTGGCTAAACCAGGGTCGACGCTGCAGTGGACAGGATACGATTCACTTTCTCTTCCACCACCTCGCGGGGCACGTAGCCAACGATCTGATCAGCCACCTTGCCGCCCTTGAAGAACAAAAGGGCTGGAATCCCCCGTATACCGTACCGGGAAGGAGTGCCGCTGTTTTGATCTACATTCACCTTGACCACCTTCAGCTTGCCGGCATAAGTCGTCGCTAGATCATCGACGATGGGTGCGATCGCTTTGCAGGGTCCACACCAGACTGCCCAAAAATCCACCAGCACAGGCTCCGCTGACTGCAGCACATCTTTGTCGAATGTTGCATCGGTTACTTCCAAAACGCCAATTCCCGCCATGACTCTCCTCGTGTTGCTGACTTTTCCAGTCTAAACGCAACAGCCGCCTTATGAGATGCAATTGCAGACAAGAAGTCGCACCGGAACCCGATTCAGAAATCCCCACTCGCTGCCCGCAAGTTGAGTTTGGCTCGCCCCGATCGCAAAACAAAGCGCCCGGGTTCCTTATAGGAACCTCGGGCGCTAGAGCAGCCCTCCCCCAGAACTGCCCACACCGTGAATCTAGGTTTTCCTGACTGGAAATGCAAGAAATCTTAGGTAATTAAAAAAAGTATGACCAACGTGGTACAGCAACAAAAGCACTCCGCTCCGGCCCCGAAAAGGACTATCCCAAACCCTGACTGGGTATCCCGAATGCCGTTTCGTCCTTCCCCGCCCCGGCCCCTCGCTGCTCGAACCCGACCACCCTCACTTCAAAATTGCATCCCTCGGTCAAGGCATCCCGCACAGCCTCTTCCGCGGCTTCTACCTCGGACGCGTCGACGATCAGTAATACCGAAGGTCCCGCTCCACTCAAAGCCACACCCAGAATGCCTCGGCGACCCGCCAGAGGAAGCAACTGTGGCAGCAAAGGGCAAATCTCCGCCCGATAAGGCTGGTGAATCCGATCCGCCATGGCCGGCCTCAGCAAATCTCCGCGACCGCCGGCAAACGCCAAACCCAGCAACGCCGCCGCCTGGATATTTGCCACAACATCCTGCCGTGAATAATGAGCCGGCAGTACCGCCCGGGCGCGGCTGGTCGCTAGTGGATCCGCCGGCAGCACAATCATCGCCTTCCACGTCAGCGGAGGCTCAACGCGCGCAGCGTGCACACGCGGACCCTCGCAGGCCGCTACAGCCAGCCCACCCAGCCAGCAGGCCGCCGCATTGTCCGGATGCCCCTCCAGTGCGCTCGCTTCTTCAAGAATCTGCTGAGAACTCCACCCCAGGTCTCCAAAATGGTTAGCCAGCGCAATCGCTGCCAACCGCCCTGCCGCCGAAGATCCACAACCCATCCCCAGCGGAATCTCGTTGTGCATCGTCAACGCCAGCGGCACAATCGCGCGCCCTTCGCGCTCGAGCAAACCGCGGTAAGTTTCCAGAATGAGATTCTGCTCAAGCTTTCCGCACTGCTCCGCATCCCGCCCGGTCGCGTCAATGCGAAACTCCGAAGCCCCCTCGGCTTCCACAGTCAAATGCAGCGCAACGGCCACGGCGGCACAGTCGAAGGCCGACCCCAGGTTGGCTGAAGTCGCAGGGAATTGCATGCGAAACCTTGCCGCCACGAGCTAAACCCACCTGCTCTGAATCTGCTCCAACGCGGCCAGCACCGCCTTCGGCGTCGCTTCCACTTCCACCGCATTGCGCCGGAGCGCCTCAATCTGCGGCAGCATCGGCGCAGCTTCCTCTGCCTGCAACAACGTCCCGCGATGAAAATCGATGGTGTAATCCGCATCTTTCAGCGTGTGGCCCGTCAGAAGCAGCACAACCGTGTCCGAAGCTGCCACTTTCCCTGCCGCCGAAAGCTTCTTCAATCCCGCCAGCGTGACCGCGGAAGCCGGCTCGCACCCGATGCCTTCCCGGCCTAACTCCGCCTTCGCGACCGCAATTTCCCCCTCCGTCACATCGATGCAGGATCCACCCGTCTCATGGATCACGTGCGCCGCCTTCCGCCAAGATGCCGGATTCCCGATGCGAATCGCCGTTGCCCGGGTCTGCGCCGAGACCGGCTCAATCGATGCCCCATCATTCAGCCGAAAACTCTTCGCCAGGGGATTGGCTCCTTCCGCCTGAATCACCGAAATCTTCGGGAGCCTCGAAATCAACCCCAGCGCCTTCATCTCTCGGAACCCTTTGCCCAGCGCAGAACTGTTGGCCAGATTCCCGCCCGGCACCAGGATGTGTTCCGGCACGCTCCAGTCGAAATACTCCGCAATCTCCAGAGCAGGCGTCTTTTGCCCTTCCAGCCGGTACGGATTGACAGAGTTCAGCAGGTATATCGGAGCCTCCTGCACAATCGTCGAGAGCACTCGCACGCAGCCGTCAAAGTCGGTGTTCAACTGGCACGTCACCGCTCCGTAATCCATCGACTGCGCCAGCTTTCCCCAGGCAATCTTTCCCTGCGGAATCAGCACCAGGCACTTCAATCCCGCACGCGCGGCGTAGGCCGCCATTGCCGCTGATGTATTGCCAGTCGAAGCACACGCCACCCACTCAAAGCCGCGCTCTTTTGCCACACTCAAGGCCGCCGTCATGCCCGTGTCTTTGAACGAACCCGTTGGATTCATCCCCTGGTGTTTGGCATACAACTGGTCAATCCCCAGCGCCTTGGCAGCTCGCGGCAAGTGATAGAGCGGCGTATTCCCTTCCCGTAGCGTCACCGCATTGCCAAAACTCTCCAGGATCGGCAGGAGTTCGCGAAATCGCCATACCCCCGAATGATCGAGCAACTCCGAAGACGTCTTGCGCTCCCGCCAGAGCCACTTCAAAGCTCCGGCATTGGGCCGGTCCGTCCCGCCCGCCGAACTCCAGCCCGGATACTCGACCTCGAACAGGTCGTGGCAATCGGCACATCGAAAGATCGATCCAGCTTGATCTCCACGAATCCGGACGCCGCAACCAAAACAGCGCAATTGATGCAAATTGTCGCTCATGCTAAGTGTTAGCCTACCAGCACGGCCCCACTCGGGCGACCACCCCAGGAGTTCAGCATCATGTTTGGCAGCAAGCAAATCACAAAGACGGCTTTGCGAATAATACGATCCAAACCGGCGCAGCAAAGCGGGCGTAATCCGCTTCTTCGTCTGTCGGCCTCGTTGAGCGTGGCGGTCCTTCTGTTCGGCCTGTCCGGGGTGGCTCAGCAGCCTCTTCGCGTCGCTGCCGCCGCAGACCTCCAGCCCGTTCTCCCTCCCATCCTGGATCAGTTCACCCGCGACACGGGCATCCACGCCGAGGCCGCCTACCAGGCCTCTGCTGCGCTCACCACCCAGATCCAGAACGGAGCGCCGTTCGACGTCTTCCTCTCCGCTGATTTGAGCTATCCGCAGCGGCTCATCGACGCCGGTCTCGCCGACACCCACGGCTTGCCGAATCACCCCGAGGCTTCCGCACCACTCACCTACGGCAAAGGCACGCTCGTCCTCTGGACCCGCAAAGACGGTAAATTTGCCAATCCATCCTTGGACACTCTCAAGAACCCCGCCTTGCAGCGCCTCGCGATTGCCAACCCCGATCGTGCTCCATACGGCAAGGCCGCAGTCGCTGCTCTCGCCAGCCTGAAGCTCACCGATTCCCTCAAACCGAAATTCGTGACCGCCGAAAACATCGCTCAAACCGCCCAATTCGCCGAATCCGGCAACGCCGATGCCGGCCTCATTTCTCTCACCTCTGCCAAAACTGCCCATCTCTCTGCAATCGGAAGCTACTTCGTCATCCCCCGCGATTTGTACCCGCCCATTGGACAAGGGGCTGTCATCGTCACCAAAACGTCACAACGCCAGAATGCGCAGAAGTTCCTAGAATTCCTCCTTTCCGCACCCATCCAGCAACAGCTCGCCAACAGCGGCCTGACTCCCGTGAAATAACACCAAGACAGGCAAGGAATGGACTGGCAAGCACTCGTTCTCACTCTGAAACTGGCCGGAATCACCACCGCTATCCTGCTGTGCATCTCTGTACCACTCGCTGCGTGGCTGATCCTCAGCCGATCTCGGCTGCGCATCCTGGTCGAAGCCGTCTCCGGCCTTCCCCTGGTGCTGCCGCCCACCGTGCTCGGCTTCTACCTGCTCGTCCTGCTCGGACCCCGCACCAGCTTCGGCCGCCTCTTGACCTCTCTCCTTGGCCATCCTCTCGCCTTCTCCTTTGCCGGATTGGCCGTCGGTTCTGTTATCTACAGCTTCCCTTTCGCCTTCCAGCCCATCGTGGCTGGTTTCGCGGCCGTTGACCCGGCGCTGATCGATGCGGCTCGCCTGCTGGGTGCACAAACTCCACGGCTCGCGCGAACCATTCTCATCCCCCTCGCCGCTCGCTCCCTGGCCACTGCTTCGATCCTCAGCTTTCTCCACACGCTCGGCGAATTTGGCGTCGTCCTCATGCTCGGCGGAGATATCCCGGGATCCACGCGCACCCTCTCCATCGTCCTCTTCAATCAGGTCGAGGCATTCGATTATCCCGCCGCCAACCGCACCGCCCTCCTCCTGCTCGTCTTCTGTGTCATCGCTTTGACCGCTGTGTATGCTCGCCCGTCACGCCTTGTCAGTCGTTTCGTCGAAAAGGATCGCGAGGATCGTCTTGCTTGAGCTGAAACTTGCAGTCCGCCGCGGTGCCTTTCAACTCAACGTTGAATGCAGCTTTTCAGCTCAGTGGACGATCCTTTTCGGCCCATCCGGCGCTGGAAAGAGCAC
>CAILBQ010000591.1 GCA_903832475.1 uncultured Acidobacteriota bacterium
ACCAGTCCGCACCACCTCTCGGCGACCATGGTCACCGGCCGTACTCACCGCATGACCGAAGTCTTTGCCCGGCTTGCTCCCGGCGCCACGCTTGACCAGGCCCGTTCTGAGATTGGAGCGCGCTACGCGGCCATCACCGCCGCACACCCTGACGTGTACAAGCCGAATGACCGCTTTCGCGTCGACGTCACACGCATGCACGACCAGATCAATTCGCGCGCCAATACGGTGCTTTGGATCCTGTTCGCTGCCTCTGGGCTGCTGTTTGCGATTGCCTGCTCCAATGTGGCGAACCTGGTTCTGGCGCGCACCGTAAGGCGGGAGCCGGAGCTTGCGGTTCGCTCCGCGCTGGGCGCCAGCACCGCGGTATTGCGACGGTCGCTGCTCGCGGAGAGCCTGGTCTTGTGCGGAACCGGAGTTCTTGCGGCGCTATTGCTGGCGTGGCCCATGGTGCAGGTGATTGGCCGATACGCCGCGCGTTTTTCGCCGCGAGCGCAGGATCTCCAACTCGACTTCAGCCTGGTGGGATTTGGAATCGCCCTTTCGCTTGTCGCCGCTGTCTTCCTGGCCTACATCCCTCGCCTGCCCGCCGGGAACGCACCGCTGGCTGGCGCACTCACCAGCACGCGCAGCATCAGCGGCGGCAGCAATCGCCGGCTGCGCGTTTTTGCCATCCTACAAATCACGGCGTCGTTCCTCCTGCTAACGGGAGCAGCCGTGCTCATGCGCACGCTGTATAGCCTGGAGCAGCAACGACCACCGTTTGATACTTCGCATGTACTTGCCTTGAACCTGCCGGTGATGAGCTATGGCCGGACCCCGGAGCAGGTTCGAGACTTTTACCACGAGGTGCAGAGACGGGTTGAAACGCTGCCCGGCGTCACAAGTGCCGCTTCCGGATTCAGCGTGCCGTGGCGAGACGGCCAGGCTCTTACATTGAATCTCACCTTTGCCGCAGCGGGAGCCGCGCGGCGCAACGGCATCGACGATTGGCGCGCCAAGTACCGTACGATTTCTCCCGGCTTTTTCGAGACGCTGGGCGTTCCGTTGCTTGAGGGACGCAGCTTCCGCGACTCCGACAAAGACGGCTCAGAACGCGTCGTCATCATCAGCCAGAGTCTTGCCAAATCGCTCTTCCCAGGCGGGGACGCTGTCAATCGGCAGCTGCATTGGACCGACCCGGTAATTCAGTTCATCGGCCTTTCGCCGGAACCACGCCGCATCGTTGGAGTTGTGCCCGACATTGACGATGAAAACATCATTCCCTCCCCTGTCATGACGGTTTATCAGCCCACCGACCAGGAAGGGTGGTACGGACGCCTGTTCGTTCGTACCAAGACTGAGCCCTACAACCTGGTACCGGCGATCACGCGCACCATTCACGATGTCTCTGCCGAGGAGCCAGTAGAACATCCCAGCACGCTGGACGACATCCGCGCGGAAGTGCTCACGCCGGACAAACTCAACGCCATCGTGTTCGGAGGATTCGCCGCGGTCGCGCTGCTGATCTCGGTCGTGGGTGTCTCCGGCGTTTTGGCCTTCTCCGTAAGCGGGCGTACACGGGAATTCGGTATTCGCCTGGCGCTGGGCGCGCAGCCGCGCAACATCATGAACGACGTCCTGCTGCAGGGAGTGGCGATTGCGGGGATCGGTGTGGCAGCCGGGGTCGTCTTCGGACTTGCCTTTGTTCGCGGCATTGCCCGCTATGTAGCCGAAATTCACATGCCGGGGCTGCTCGCCTTCAGTGTTTCGGCGTTGGTCATTCTCGCAGCCGCGGTGATCGCCAGCGCCATTCCCGCAGCCCGAGCGGCGCGCGTAAACGCAGTCGAAGCGCTGCGCTCGGAATAATAGCGCGCGACAGTTCTTACCCGTTTCTTTGGTGGTTTCAGAGCTTGCTCCCAATTCTCCGCGGTGTCCGCTCTCGGACACGATTTGCTGAGAGCGGACAGAGATCCGTGCTCCGCCCGGCGTAACCCCTCTGTTTTGAAACTCGTTGAAGGTCACGGAACGGCAAGCCTCGTGCTCCCGTACAAACGATTGTGTCTCAATACGGACAAGGAGGTTGCGAATGCTGGCTGATCTTCGCGATGCGCTGCGGCAACTGCGGAAGGCACCTGGATTGACGATCACGGCCTTGATCACCCTGGCTTTGGGGATCGGGGCGACGACGGCGATTTTTACGCTGGTGCACCAGGTCATGCTCAAGTCGCTGCCGGTGGCGAAACCCGAAGAATTGTGGCGCATTGGAGACAAGATCCGGTGCTGCAACTGGGGCGGATATACGCAGGGCGAAGACGGCGACTTCTCGCTTTTTTCCTACGAGGCATACAAGAATTTTCGCGATCACACCCCGGAATTTGTCGACCTGGCGGCGCTGCAGGCGGGCAATGCACCGCTGGGCGTTCGGAGAGCGGGGGCGCAAACGCAGGCGGACACGCGCAACGGCCAGTATGTGTCGGGAAATTTCTTCCGCACGCTGGGCGTGCACCCGTGGATGGGCCGGCTTATGACCGAGGCAGACGACACGGAGGGCGCTCCGCTGGTTACGGTGATGAGTTACAGGGTCTGGCAGGACAAGTATGGTTCGGATCCGTCGGTGGTCGGCGCCAGCTACCAGATCAATGGGCACGCATTCACCGTGATTGGGGTAACTCCGCCGGGATTTTATGGCGCCAAGCTGGCGGGCTGGGGCATGCCGGACTTCTGGCTGCCGATCACTTCCGAACAAGTGCTGTCGGGATCTGTATCGCGGCTGAAGCGGCCGAATGGGAACTACCTCGATCTGCTGGGAAGAGTGCGTCCCGGGGTGGATTCGCGTTCGCTTGAGGCCAAGCTGAAAGGCGAGTTTCACGGGTGGCTCGCCAGCCATGTGCCGGACATGGAGCCGGGTGAGAAGCAGCTTTGGCAGCAGCAGACACTGCATCTGACCCCCGGCGGCGCGGGCGTCGCGGAGATGCGGGGCCAGTACCAGGACGGGCTGAAGCTGTTGTTGATCGCGGCGGGATGCGTGCTGCTGGTGGCGTGCGGAAATCTGGCTAACCTGATGCTGGCTCGCGGCTTGAAAGAGCGCGCGCAGATCTCGGTGCGGGTTGCGCTGGGGGCTTCGCGCATGCGGCTGGTGCGGAAGGCGCTGGTGGAGAGCGTGCTGCTGGCAGTGATTGGCGGCGCTCTGGGAATCGCCGTGGCCTACGCGGGAACGCGGCTTATTTTGTATCTCGCCTTCGAGATGGGTGGGCCGAACAATTACGTGCCGGTCAGTTCGGCACCATCGTGGGAAGTGTTGTGCTTCACGTTTGGTCTCTCGATCCTGACCGGAATCATCTTTGGCACGGCGCCGGCGTGGATGGCATCGCATTCCGATCCCGTGGAGGCGTTGCGCGGGGCCAATCGTTCCGTGGGAGGGAAGAACACGTGGGCGCAGAAGTCGCTGGTGGTCGGCCAGGCGGCGATGTCTCTGGTGCTCATCTCGGCCGCCGCGTTACTTGCGCAAAGTCTGCGCAACCTGAAACACCAGAACTTTGGCTTTGAGACCGAAGGCCGCTACGTGGCCTCGATCAATCCCACGTTGAGTACGTACAAGCCAGAGCAGATGGAACCGCTTTTCCGGCGAATTGACGACCAGTTGCAGCAGATCCCTGGAGTACGTATGGCGGCGCCGGCGCTGTACGGCCCGATGACCGGGGATAGCTGGAACGAAGGGATTCGAATCGCGGGGCGGCCGGAGCCCGGGCCTAAGGAAGATACCGGCGCCGGCTGGGCGCGAGTCGTTACGGGATTCTTTGACACCATCGGCGCCAAGATGGTGCTGGGCCGCGCCTTCACCGAGGAGGACACAGCGACGACAAGAAACGTGGCCGTGGTGAACGAAGCATTCGCCAAGCGATTTTTCAAGAACCAAAGCCCGATCGGGCAGCACTTCGGCATCGATCGGATCAAGTATGCCGGGACCTATGAAATTGTGGGCGTGGTTCGCGACATGCGCTACATGACGTGGGATTACAAAGATCCGGTGGGACCGATGTTCTGGGTGCCGGAGACGCAAACGGTGCGCTATGACGACCCCATCTTCGCCGAGGGCGAGAAGTGGTCTCACTATCTCTACAGCATTGTGATCTGGGCGCCGGGAAATCCACCGGGCATGGAGGAGAAAGTTCGCAAGGCCCTCGCGAGTGTCGACGCAAATCTTGTCTTGTACAGCGTGGACTCGTATAGCAAGGTCGTCAGCGGCGATTTTCAGCAACAGAACATGATCGCCACGCTGACCAGCCTTTTCGGCGTGCTGGCACTCGTGCTTGCGGCCGTTGGTTTGTATGGCGTGATGGCGTACGCCGTTGAGCAGCGAACCAGCGAGATTGGCCTGCGCATGGCGCTTGGCGCCGCACAGACTGACGTGATCAGGATGGTGCTGAAGGGCGCCTTCTGGCAGATTGGCCTTGGTTTGTGTGTCGGAATCCCCCTGGCTCTGCTGGCCGGCAAGCTGATGAAGGATCAGCTATTCGGCGTGAGTCCGGGAGATCCGACCATGCTTGCCGGAGCCGCCATACTGCTGATCCTGGCTACGCTGATCGCGTCTTTTGTCCCAGCACGGCGGGCGGCTGGAGTCGATCCCATGATCGCGCTGAGGAATCAGTGACGCAGCGGAAGACGGTGTGTCACCGGAAGCAGGATGTGGCAAGCTCTATCGGCCCGAGGATGCCCGATGGCAAGGGCTGAACACGGTCCAGGTCCTGCATCTGAAAGCGATCTCCGTATTGTGCGATGAGCGGTTTGTCGTCGCGCAGTGGCAAGGCAGACCAGGCGTTGAGCGCCGTGTTGTAGACGTGCAATTCAATCTGATTGTCGCCAGCCTGTAGCAGGTTGGAAACGTCGAGGCAGTAGGGCGGGTGCCACAGTGAACCGGCCAGCTTCCCGTTGACTGTAACCAGGGCTGCCTCGCGAATGGGCGGATCGAAGTGAGCGTGCATGCCCGGGCCTGTCAATGTGCGCCGGGGATCTGGAAGCCCGTCAGGGCCGAGCGGCGTCTTGGTCGTCCCCGAACCCGGCGATTCGTCTTCCAGGGGAATGCCGCCCCGGACCTGAAGATATGTGGCGCCGAAGGGCTTCGAAGAAAGGGTTAGGTTTCGCATATAGGTAACTTCTCCAGAGTAGTGCAGGGTTTCTGGATCCTGAGACCAATCCGTGAGTTGCGGTAGTGCAAGAGACTTGTCGATTCCAGTGAAATGGGCCAACCAGTCGCGGCTAAGGTCTGACAATACTTTTCGCATTGGAGGCGCAACAGGAGCCGGCGAAGCTTGATCCGCGAAAACGAAGACTGCGGATTCATAAGGGGCCAGAGACAGTTGGATATCCCGGGGATGGACCGCTTCTTCGATTACGCCTGTTTCG
>CAILBQ010000592.1 GCA_903832475.1 uncultured Acidobacteriota bacterium
ACCGCGCCCCTCGGCTATGTTGCTGGCTACTGAGACTGCCGCACGGCGCAATTGCGAGGTCAGTCCATATTGTTCTTCTTTCGGAAATCCGCCGGTTAGTTCATAGACAGAGACGGTCATTTCCATCGCCCTCTGCCAGACCATCAGATCCTGGAACGCTTGTGACATGGTTAGCGGTGCCTTTGAGCTAGCAGCTAATAGCTAGTGGCTAGAAGCCGCCTTCACAACGAGATCGGCCGCTTCTTTCATGGTTGCGCCTACCTGGAAATTCAAGCCCGACTCCTGCAGGATTTGACGGCCTTCTTTGACGTTGGTGCCTTCTAAACGCAGCACGATGGGAATGGTCACGCCCAGCTTGCGCGCCGCCGCGACGACGCCGGTAGCGAGGCGATCGACACGCAGGATACCGCCGAAGATGTTGATGAAGATGGCCTTCACATTCTTGTCAGAAAGCAGGATTTCGAAGGCGTGCTCAATCTGCTCTTGGGTGGCACCGCCGCCTACGTCGAGGAAGTTGGCTGGGCTGCCGCCGGCGTATTGGATGATGTCCATGGTCGCCATGGCGAGACCGGCCCCGTTGACCATGCAGGCAATTGAGCCATCGAGCTTGATGTAGTTGAGTGAATACTTGCTGGCTTCCACTTCGAGCGGATCTTCTTCAGCCACGTCGCGCAGCGCCTTGATCTCCGGATGACGGAAAAGGGCGTTGTCATCGAAGGTCATCTTGGCATCGAGGGCAAAGAGCTTGTCATCCTTCGTCGTGATGAAGGGATTGATCTCGAGCAGGGAGGCGTCGGTTTCGGTGAAAGCCTTGTACAAGCTTTGGAAGAAGACCACGGCCTGGTTGATTTGTGTCGGCTTGAGGCCGAGAGCGAAAGCCAGCTTGCGGCCCTGATAGGCGGCGAGGCCGATGACCGGGTCGATGGTTTCCTTGAAGATGGCTTTCGGATCTTTGGCGGCAACTTCTTCAATCTCCATGCCGCCGGCTTGCGAGGCCATGAAGACCAGCTTGCCGGTTTCGCGGTCGAGGACGATGCCGAGATAGAGTTCGCGATCGATGGCGGCGGTTTCTTCGATGAGTAGGCGCTGGACCTTTTGTCCGACGGGGCCGGTCTGGTGGGTGATGAGCTGCATGCCGAGGATGGCCTTGGCGGCGATCTCGGCGTCGGCGAGGGTTTTGACAACCTTGACGCCGCCGCCTTTGCCGCGGCCTCCGGCGTGGATCTGGGCTTTGACGACGACGCCGGTAGCGCCGTTGGCAAGCAGGGTTCGCGCCGCGTCGACGGCTTCCGGCAGCGTGTTGGCTACTTCACCCCTGGGAACGGGCACTCCGTACTTGGCCAGGATGGTTTTTGCTTGATACTCGTGAATTTTCATGGGTAGGTCAGGCTCGCTTTGGCTGAAGGAGGGCTGGATTGGCAGGGCTCCGAAAGCAATTGAGGGAGCCTGGTGGTCGATTTCTGCGCATCCTGAGTGTATCGGACGCGGCGAACCCCTCGCAAAGGGTCCTCCGGACCATTGATCGCTTCGCGTGACCAATCTATCGAGTGTTCTGCGTGAGAACCTACTGATCCCGGTGCCGGGCGGGGCCGTTAGCATAGGGAAGTGATGACGACATTGCGGGGATTGCTGAAGCCGGTAGCGGAAGATGGTGCTGCCTTGACGCGCGAGGAAGCGCGGATGTGTGTGGTTTCGATGCTGGATGGAACGGCGACCGAAGTGGAAACGGCGGGGCTGCTGACGGCGCTGGCCACGCGCGGAGAGTTGGCTCCGGAGCTGGCGGGGTTTGTGGAGGAAATGCGGGCGCGGTCGACACCGATCCCTCTGACCGAGGGGGAGCGCGAGGAATTGGTGGACACGTGCGGGACGGGGGGTGGGGGGCCGGCGACGTTCAACATCTCGACGGGCGCGGCGCTGGTGGCAGCGGCGGCGGGAGCTAAGGTGGCCAAGCATGGCAACCGGGCCGTGACGTCCAAGTGCGGGTCGGCGGATGTGCTGGAGGCGCTAGGGGTGCCGATTACCTTGTCGCCGGAACTGGCGGCGGAGTGTTTGCGGGAGACGGGGTTTGTGTTTCTGTATGCGCCCATGCTGCATCCGGCGATGAAGGCGGTGGCCGGGGTGCGGAAGGCGCTGGGGTTTCGGACGATTTTCAACTTGTGCGGGCCGCTGACCAATCCGGCAGGGGCGCGGTCGCAGGTGATCGGGGTGCTGGCACCGAGCCGGGCGCTGCTGGTGGCGAGAACGCTGATTGAGCTGGGAAGCGGAACCCGGAAAGGCACGCGGCGGGCGTTTGTCGTGCATGGGACGGACGGGATGGATGAGTTGACGCTGACGGCGGAGTCGATCGTGGTGCGGGTGGATCAGGGTGCTCCGGGCGAGAGCTATTCGATGCGGGCGGCGCGAATCTTGCCGGAGATTGCCGGGCTGTCGATGGCGACGCTGGAGGAGCTGGCGGTGCCGGAGTGTGCAGATTACGCGGCGGCCAATGCATCGATTTTGTATGACGTGGTGACGGGAATTGCCGGACCGCGGCGGGATATTGTGCTGTTGAATGCGGCGGCGGCGCTGGTGGCGGCGGGACTGGCTGAGGACTTGAAGGAAGGCGTGCTGCGCGGGGCGGAGGCGATTGATTCGGGGATGGCGGCGGTGACGCTGGCGAAGTTGCGGGCGTTTGGGAAACGAGGGACGTAGGGACGAGCGCTGAGACGGTTGTGGATTCCTGAATTGTTCCAAGTGGAACACTTTGATTGCCTGAGAGCGGGGAATAGCCATGTATTTCAGTTCTTTGACGCGGCGCATCGAAGGCCGAGGGGCGGATGGTTTTCGTGTTGCAGATCGAGCGGTGCGTCTTTCGGAGAAGGGCGCTGACGTTGTTTCCCTGGCACTCGGGGATCCGGATTTTGATACGGCGCCGGAAATTACCGAGAGGGCGGTGACAGCTCTTCGCTCCGGGCGCACGCATTACACGCCTGTGCCCGGTAACCGCGATCTACGCCGTGCAATCGCCGTGGCGCAGCGCAAGGTGGACAACGTGCCATGGGAACTGGAGAACGTGGTAGTTTTTCCAGGCGCCCAGAGCGCGTTGTTCTCTGCCATGCTGTGTGTTGCGGAGAGTGGGCGATCGGTGGTGACATTTGACCCACTCTACGCGACGTATGAAGGGGTGATTGGCGCTTCGGATGCGAGGCTGGTCAAGGTTCCGGTCGAGCTTGAGTTGAATACCACCGCACCTCCGCGGATTGATTTCCAGGCGTTCGAAAAACTGGTTCCGGACGACACCAGCGCGATTCTCTTGAACTGCCCGAACAATCCTGGCGGCTATGTCTTCGAAGATGAGACGCTGATTTCGATCGCGGCACTTTGCCGGGAACGCGATATCTGGTTGATTTCGGACGAGGTCTACAGAAGCCTGATTTTTGGTGGCCGCCATTTGCCGCTGACTTCCCTCGAAGGCATGGCGGAGCGAACGATCATCGTCAACAGCCTTTCGAAGTCCCATGCAATGACAGGATGGCGCTGCGGCTGGGCGATTGGCCCGCTTGCCGCCGCAGCACACCTGGAGCGGCTTGCCCAGTGTTCTCTGTTCGGCTCGCCGCCCTTTATCCAGGACGCGGCCGTGGAAGCGCTGACCAACGGAGAGCGATACACGGCGGACTTTCGCCAGCAGTTTGTGCGGAGGTGTGAGGTGCTGCTCGGCGCGCTGGGCCGCTCCAAGGCGCTGCGAGCGCGGAAGCCGGCGGGGGGCATGTTTACGCTGGTCGACATCTCCGCATGCGGGCTGCCGAGCGATGTGTTTGCGGAGCGGGCGCTGGACGAGGCAGGTGTGGCAGTCGTGCCGGGAACGGCGTTCAGTGCTTTGGGCCAGTCCTATATCCGGGTGAGCTTCGCGCAGTCAGAGGAATTGCTCGCCGAAGGCGGGCGGAGACTGGCGGAGTTTGCCGACAAGCTGTGTGCGGTCGCCGACTGAGGGGTTCGCTGATGGCGGCTCGCGACCTGACCTTTTTGCAGCGACCCATCGAAGGTGCTCCAAGCTTCGCGGACGATTTCTTCGAGAGAAAGAATCCAAGTGCCTCCGGTCCCACCCTTCGCAAAGAGCGCGAAGGATGGGGCAGCCGTTTTTGTGGTTGATCGAGGGAGTACGAAAGGTGTTGCTCCCAGAGCTGCTTCAGAACGTCCCTGTGGGGAGGGCGGGGTCGTTGATTAAGACCGCGCTGGGCTTGGAGCCGGCGGCGGTGGTCGGGTCGACGGCGATCGCGGTGTAGAGTTGGCCGGCGGAGAGAGCGACTGAGGGTACATTGATCAGGACAGGTGTCTGCTCACCTGCGGGCGTGATTTGCACCTGGTAGGAGCCTGCCGGGACGGAGAGGTAGGAGGTGACGCTGCCGAAGGTGAAATTGGGTACGGTGGGCGTCACGCTGCTGGTGAGCTTGGTGCCGGGAGCAGTCACGTAGACATCGACGGTTCCGGCCAGGAAGGAGCCATGGACGGCGCGCAGCTTGGCATTGCCGCCGGTCGGGGTTGCGGCGTCGGTTGGATCTTCGACCTTGACGACGCCTTTGATGTTCGCCAACTGTCCGAGAGCGAAAACCGTGAGGACGGAGTTCTTCGTGGTGGTTGTGGAGGCGGAGAGGACGGCGGTTGAATCGCTGCCGGCGGCGTACACGTTGATCGTGTCAGCGCCAGCGTTGGCTTTGACGTATGGCGAGGCGCTACCAAAGGCGAGGTTCTGGGCGATGAAGGTTTTGCCCGCTTTCACATCGACATTGGGCGCGGTGGACGAGGCGTGCACGGCGCGAGCCTGGATGTGGGAGGTATCGCCGCAGCCGGCCATGCTGAGGATGGAAATCGCGGCGAGGAATGCGGCTTGAAGAGGAAAGCATTTGCGATGCATAAGGGTGAAGCCTCCAATCGGGGATTGGCGCTCGGTGCGCTACCAAGGCATACGGCGGCTTGGAGGGATTTGGATCACTGGAGCGGGGAATATTGAGGAATTCGGTTTTACGGGCAATGAGTTTTTGCAGCGGAAGTCTTTGCGCGATTGTGACTGTCGCCTTTTGCGAAGCCATGAAGTGATAAGATTCGCGGCGCGGGGAGCAGACCGCGGGTGGCGGCGATGCATTAGAATGGGCGGCTCCGGGCATCGGTGCTCGCATGGATGGTTGTTTCGCCTGGCTTGCCTATGTTTTCAACACAGCGCCTTGTTCGCGGCGAGAAGCCAACTGCCTGTCGCTTCATGGCCTCTATCGCTGTCAGAGTCTCCCAGGAGTCAGACATGAAACTGGATCGAAGATCGTGGTTGATCGTGGCGTTTGTTTCGATGAGCTGCGCTGCGCCGGCAGGCGTTGTTGTTTTGGCGCAGGAGCGAACCGTTGTTGCGGTTGCGCCGTCGACGATGGGGAAGCTGGCGACGGTGGATGAGCGGTTTGCCTCGTATAACGTCGAGATGGTGGAAGTAACGGGTGGGCGATTCTGGAAGCCTTATAAGTCGGCGGCTGGTGCGCAGGCTGCGGCACCGGACGCGAAGGCAGGCGGGCAGGCCGGTGGGCAGGCGAATGGGCAGGTGGGCATCGATCCCGCGAGATTTCAATACCGGCCGCCGATTGATCTGAGCAATCCGCGTTTAAGAAAGCTGGCGGCGGCGCTGGGTCCGGCGTATGTGCGGGTGAGCGGATCGTGGGCCAACAGCACTTATTTTCAGGATGACGACAAGCCCGCGTTGGCGGAGGCTTCGAAGGGATTTCGCGGCGTGCTGACGCGCGCGGAGTGGAAGGGCGTGGTTGGTTTTGCGCAGGCGGTGGATGGGCAGATTGTGACATCGTTTGCGATCAGTTCGGGTACGCGGGGCGCGGATGGCGTGTGGTCTTCTGCGCAGGCGAAGGCGGTGCTGGACTATACGAAGAGCGTGGGCGGACGCATTGCGGCTACGGAGTTTATGAACGAGCCTACGATTCCAGGGGCGGGCGGAGCTCCGGCGGGATATGACGCTGCGGCGTATGCCAGGGATGCGAAGCTGTTTGGGGCTTTCCTGCGCAAGGAGTCTCCGCAGACGATTTATCTGGGGCCGGGGAGCGTGGGAGGCGTGGTGGAGGGCGCGCCGTCCGGGCACGGGATGGGGGCCGGTGGACCGGCAGGACTGGGGATGCAGGTGATTGGGACGGAGGACATTCTGAAAGGAACGGGGCCGCTGTTTGACGCTTTCTCGTATCACTTCTACGGCTCGATTTCGCAGCGGTGCGGGGGCACGACGACGCCGGCCAAGGCGCTGTCGCCGGAGTGGCTGGATTTCAGCGGCGCGGTGGCGGATTATTATGCGAAGCTGCGCGATACGTACCTGCCGGGCAAGCCGCTTTGGTTGACGGAAACGGCGGAGGCAGCCTGCGGAGGCGATCCGCTGGCGGGGCAATTTGTCGACACGTTCCGGTATGTGAATCAGCTTGGCTCGCTGGCGCAACGCGGCGTGGTGGCGGTGATGCACAATACGCTGGCTTCGAGCGATTATGGGCTGCTGGATGAGGAGACGCTCGAGCCGCGGCCGGATTACTGGGCGGCCCTGCTTTGGAAGCGCAGCATGGGCAAGGTGGTACTCGATCCGGGCGTGGCGAAGGATGAGAAGCTGAGGATTTACGCACATTGCTCGGTCAAGGGCAAAGGCGGAGTTTCGCTGGCGGTGTTGAACCTCGATCCAGAGCGTGATGGTGCGATGAAACTGCCAACTTCCGCAGAGGAGTTTTCTCTGACCGCTGCCGGCTTGACCAGCGCGACGGTGATACTGAATGGCGCAGAAGTGAAGGCGCAGGCGGATGGTTCGGTGGGAGAACTCAAGGCGAGGGAAGTCAAGAGCGGAGCTTTGCGGCTGGCGCCTTTGAGCATCACTTTCCTCACCATGGACGCAGCTCAAAACAAAAACTGCATGTAGCATTTGCCAGGCGGGCGGACGCGGCTTCGCCGCTGAGGCTTTGGTGGCGGGCGCGGTTTCGACGGGCGGAGTGTCGGCGTTTGCCGTGGCGAAGATGTGGAGCAGAAAAGCGCGCGAGCGCGAAGAGGGAGGTCGTGATGATTAGCAATGAGGTGATTGCAGGAATGAAGAAGCCTCCGGTGGTTTCGTCGGAGGAGTGGCAGAAGGCCTGGCAGGAACTGCTGGTCAAGGAGAAGGAGCTGACCCGGGCG
>CAILBQ010000593.1 GCA_903832475.1 uncultured Acidobacteriota bacterium
CAGGAGTAGTGTCACGGGCGGAGTAGAAGGAAAGAACGGAGTAACTTATGTTGAAACAAATTCTTTTTGCCGCCCTGGCATTCACACTTGCGGCGACTGTAGCAACCGCAAATCAACCTAAAGACAAAGTCGTCATCTCGGTTGGCAAGACCGCCGCGACCAATGGCAAACTGATGTACGCCAGCTATTGCGCACCGTGCCACGGCGCGGACGGAAAAGGCGCCGGACCGACCGCGAGTGCGCTGAAAGTCCAGCCCACCGACCTCACCGTCCTGAGCAAGAACAATCACGGAAAATTCCCCGATGCACATATCGTCACGGTGCTTCAATTCGGCTCGGAATTGCCTTCACACGGCTCTCAGGAAATGCCCGTATGGGGACCGATCCTGAGCAACATGAATCGCTACAGCCTGCAGGACAAGCAGCTCAGAATTAGCAACTTGAGCCGCTATCTTGAGACTATCCAGGTGAAATAGCGGAACATCGGAACGATTGTCAGGGATTGTTGGAGTGAAAAACCATGGGAATCCCAGCGGTGACACGACCCGCAGTCTCGCAAATCGCCAATCCGTGAAATGCTGGAAGGAGCATGGCGAAATCACCGTATTCCTCATCCAAGCCACAACCGAAGGCGCCCAAGGCTCACCAGCCAAAGGCGCCCTTCGATCGAAAAGCCTCGCATCCGGCTTCTGCGCCCAAACCGGTCGCGCGAGGAGCATCCCGCCCCGCTGGATCGTCGCCTTCGTCTTTCTCAACGAAACCCAAGTCCCTTCCGGCTGCAAAGTCGTCAGCTCAGGCTGCCTCGCACAGCACACCCAAACTCAAGACGACCGGGGCGCTCATCAGCCGGCGCGCCAGTGAGCGGCTGCTCAATGGCCATCTCTGGGTGTATGCGACCGATATTGAGGCTCTCGAAGCCGGAACGGGCGAACCTCCGGCGCTGATGCCTGTAGCCGACAATCGGGGATTGCTACTCGGAACGGCTCTTTACAGTCCAGCATCGCAGATCGCACTGCGCATGGTCTCCCGTCTGGCTATCGGCGACGAGGAATGGCTGGCGCTGCTTGCGGTGCGAATGCGCACGGCGATTGGCCGCCGAGCCAGTATGCTTGACGCGAAGACCAATGCCTGCCGCTTGGTTTTTTCAGAAGCTGACGATCTACCCGGGCTGGTCGTGGACAAGTATGCAGGCATCGTCGTTGTACAACTGCTCTCCAAGGGCCTCGACACCGCGGCAACACGACGGGTGTGCGCTTCCGTCCTGAGCGAGATGCTGGCGAGTGAACCGCTCACCATCTGGGAACGTCCTGATCCGCGGATTCGCGAGTTGGAAGGTCTTTCGGCGCCTTCCACCACTCCCCTGTTTTCGAACCATTCCGAAGAGCCTGCCGCGCAGACGCTTTTTCTGTTGAACGGACTCAGTTTTCACTTCGACGTAAATTCCGGCCAGAAGACAGGCGCGTTCCTGGATCAGCGTCAGAACTATTCGGCAGCCGCAGAATGGGCCAAGGCGCGAGGCGCCAGAAAAGCGCTCGATGTCTGCACCTATCAGGGAGGGTTCGCTCTGCATCTGGGGAGAGTCTGCGAGTTTGTCACCGGCATCGACGCTTCTCGCTCGTCCCTGCTGGTGTCCGAGCGCAACCAGACACTCAACCAACAGCAGATTGCGGCCGAGATGGAGTGGGTCGAAGCGGACGCCTTTGAACTGCTGCGCGCATGGTCGGCGGAATCCAGCTCTGTGGAGTCTTCAGCGGCCACATCCTCGGGAGCAGCCCCGGAAGCATGGGACCTCATCGTGCTCGACCCTCCTGCCTTTGCGAAAAGCGTTCGTGCGGTCGAGGGCGCCCTGCGCGGGTACAAAGAGCTGAACCTGCGCGCCATGATGTTGTTGAAGAGGGGCGGCCTGCTGATTACCTGCTCCTGCAGCCACCATGTGTCCTGGGTGGATCTGGAAGCGGCGGTTGGTGCGGCCGCTCTGGACGCGCATCGCCGGGTGACATTGCTGGAAAGGCGCGGCGCGGCGCAGGATCATCCCATCCTGCTCAACTTGCCCGAGACCGAATACCTCAAGTGCCTGATCTGTCAGGTCGATTGATGACGAGGCATCAACACCTGCTTGCATTCGGCTGTGGATGCGCATTTCGCTGGAAAATGCCCTAAGCTAGTCTGCATGGAATACAGCCACACTTTGGGGAGCGTTCGCCATAGCTTCGCAAGTCTGAGCCACCTGCTGGCATGCGCTACGCCCTTTCGCAGCGGCGATGCGCTGGCGGGGCTGGCCGCGGCGTCTGCCGAACAACGCGCAGCCGCCCAGTTTGCACTGGCCGACGTGCCGTTGCGCCGCTTTCTCGAGGAGCAGGTTGTCCCCTACGAGATGGATGAAGTCACCCGCCTGATTGTCGATACGCACGACGCGGAGGCCTTCGCCACAGTGGCATCTTTGACGGTCGGGGAATTTCGCGACTGGCTGCTGTCGGACGATGCGACGGCAGAGAGAATTGGCTCCCTCAGCCCCGGCTTGACTCCGGAAATGGTGGCTGCCGTCAGCAAGCTGATGCGTGTGCAGGATCTTATCCAGGTCGCATCGCGGGTGCACGTAGTGACCCGCTTCCGGACCACGGTGGGGCTGGCCGGCCGCCTCTCTACCAGGCTGCAACCCAATCACCCGGCCGATGACGCTACAGGCATCGCTGCTTCGATCGTGGATGGCTTGCTGCTGGGTTCAGGCGATGCCGTGATCGGTATTAATCCGGTCAGCGATAATCCAGCGACCGTGACCCACCTTTTGCAGATGATCGAAGGCGTCAGAGAACGATATTCCATACCCGCGCAAAGTTGCGTGCTGGCACACATCACAACCCAGATCAAGGCGATCGAACAGGGCGCGCCGCTCGATTTGTTGTTTCAGTCGATTGCCGGAACAGAAGCCGCGAATGCCAGTTTCGGCATCAACATAGCGCTGCTACAGGAAGGCCACGAAGCCGCGCAGGCGCTGCAGCGAGGCGGGGTCTGCGCCGACGGCTTAGTGGGCAGCAATGTGATGTATTTCGAAACCGGCCAGGGGTCAGCTTTATCAGCCAACGCGCATCGCGGTACAGGCGGCCGCGGCGTCGATCAGCAAACTCTCGAGGCACGCGCCTACGCCGTCGCGCGGCACTTCGACCCCATGTTGGTGAACACTGTTGTCGGCTTCATCGGGCCTGAGTATCTGTACGATGGCAAGCAGATCATGAGAGCGGCCCTCGAAGATCACTTCTGCGGCAAGCTGTTAGGCCTGCCTATGGGCTGCGACATCTGCTACACCAACCACGCCGAGGCCGACCAGGACGATATGGATGCCCTGCTGACGCTACTGGGAGCAGCCGGCATCAACTACATCATGGGCGTACCGGGCGCCGACGATGTGATGCTGAATTACCAGAGCACCAGCTTCCACGATGCGCTGTATGTTCGGCGGATTCTGGGGCTGCAGCCTGCTCCCGAGTTTGAGGCCTGGTTGAAAGGAAGCGGCTTTGCGAGGCTGTCGCGCGAAATGGCCTCCAATACCGGCGCTTTGGACGGCATGCTGGAAAGGCTGCTCCCCGCATGAGGGATGAATTTGTAACTGCGGGGCATATCGAAGAGGCAGCTGGGACTTCGCCGGTTCTGGATCGTGTGGGCGGGTTGCGCAGGTTCACCCCAGCTCGCGTGGGCTTACGAATGGCCGGAACGAGTTTGGCGACCTCAGAGATCCTGGACTTTCAACTGGCGCATGCGCGGGCCCGCGATGCGGTTTATGCCGCGCTGCAGCCAGCTCACCTGATGGCCGACCTTCGTACGCTGGATTGGCCGGTAGACGGTTCGCCGCGCTTTCTGCTTCGTTCCCAAGCGAAGGATCGCAGAACCTACCTGCAGCGTCCGGACCTTGGGCGCAGGCTCGATGAAACCAGTCGAATCGTGCTTGAAAATTTTTCGACTGCTGAGGGTGCTTGGATATTCGATCTATCCATCGTGGTCGCGGACGGCTTGTCTGCTCTAGCGGTTGAGCGAAACGCAGGCCCGCTGCTTGCGGAACTCTTGCCGCTCCTGGCTGGTGTCACGCCTGCCCTTCGTGTGGCGCCCACCTCCATTCTGGAGCAGGGACGGGTGGCTGCGGGAGACGAGGTTGCCATGGCGCTGCATGCGTCCATGGTCGTGGTCCTCATCGGTGAGCGGCCCGGACTCAGTTCTCCAGATTCTCTAGGCGCGTACATCACCTGGAACCCAAGCTCCAACACCACCGACGCCAATCGTAATTGCATCTCAAATATTCGCAGCGAGGGGCTCAGCTATCGCGATGCCGCCGTTCGGTTGCTGTACTACATCCGCGAAGCTCTTCGGCTCAAGCAGACCGGGGTAGCCCTGAAAGATCCGACCGACGACCTTTGTGAGGCCCTTCTCAACACCACCGGCGAAACACTGCTCGCTGAACGGGGAAAGCTTTGAGCCCCTCCTCATCAGCAACGGTGATTTTGGGCGGGCGCATCCTCGGCTGGATCGCACGCATCGTCCTGGGGGCCGCGATCGTGCTGGCGACCTTGTATGTCGGGGATTTCGTTGTTTTCAGCGTGCGCGGGAAACCACTGGATCAGGTGATGGTGACCCGTTATATGGCAGCGCCTATGAAGAACAACAAGACGGCTTGCTACTTCGAAAGCTCAGGCCCTGAGCCATGTGCGCGCGCCCTGTTTCCGCAGGCTGGCCATGCGGCTTGCTGGAACCTGAAGCGGCATCCGCTGGTGGCGGACCAGCCGGATTGATTCGCTTTTACGGCTGATCTGGCTTCTGCGCAGGAGATGCGTTGTCCTGCGGCGCGGATTTGGGATCGGGCCGCGCGTTGGCCGCCGCAATGCG
>CAILBQ010000594.1 GCA_903832475.1 uncultured Acidobacteriota bacterium
CACCTGGGTCTGCGCGCTGATGCGGCCAAACTGGCCTGGCCGCAGCAGATTATTGCGGTTGGGGAACGCCGCGGCAAGGCGAATACTGCCGGTCTGTGAGCTCACCGAGCGATCAACAAAGACGATGCGGCCAGGCTCCGGATAGATCTGGCCGTTCGCCAGTGTGAGCTTGAGCGGAATGGAAGCGCCTGTGTCCAGTAGATCGGCGTGGCCTGTGGAGTGGGCGCGAGCCGCAAGCGCGAGATACTCTTGTTCGCTGATGTAGAAATAAGCCTTGATCGGATTGAGCTGAGAGACTGTTGTGAGTACCGAGGTGGTGCTCACCAGGTTGCCGACTTGAAGCGCCGCCTGCCCGGCCACACCATCGATGAGCGATCGTACCTTGGTGAATCCGAGATTCAGTTTCGCCGATTCGACCTGAGCCTGTGCGCTTGCGGTCGCGGCTTGGGCGCTGGCAACCGAAGCCTGATTCGACTGGAGCGTCTTGGTCTCGTTGTCCAGCGTGCTCTGGGCGATGGCATGAGCCTGAGCCAGTGGGGTGTCGCGCTGGACATTGATCTCAGCGAGCTGTACCTGAGCCTGCGCCTGTCCAAGTTGGCCTTTTGCTTGATCCAATTGTCCCTGCGCCTGGTCGAGCGTGGCCTGGAACGGTCTGGGGTCGATTTCAAAGAGAATCTGCCCCTTGTGGACCTCGCTGCCTTCCATGTAGTCCTGCCGGATCAGGTAACCGGATACCTGTGGCTGGATCTGTGCGTTCACATATCCGTCCGTGGTCGCAACCCAGTTGCCGATGATCGGGACCGACTCGGAGGCTGCAGCGATCACCCCGACCGGAAGTGGGCCTTGGGGGCCTCCCGCACCTGGCGGCGCCCCGGAGGGTTTACACCCGCTAAGCAAATTCACCAAATACAGTGCCGCGAGGAGAGATGCAATAAGGCCTAGCCTATGAGTAGTAAACTTTGGGGACTTCCCTGAAGCAGCTGTGGCAGGGAGCGGAAAGGGCGGTTTTGTGGTTGATGTCAAGAAAAAATCTCCTGAATGCCGTGCCACAACCTAGGCCCGGCAGTAAGATAAAACATGCACGTATGTATATATGTTGGCAAACATCAAATGGGTTCAAAAAAATGACAGAACACCTCCATCCGCAGACCGGTAGCAGACTCTCTCGGGATCCCCACGGGGAAGCAAAGCCTGCTCGTCGCATGCGCCAGACCGAGCGGACGCAGGCAACCCGGGCTGCGCTAATCGCCTCCGCGGAGAAAATTTTTGCCCGCGATGGTTTCGAGGCAGCGCGGATCGAAGATATCGCCATGGACGCCGGGCGCACTCGCGGAGCGTTCTACGCCAACTTCGAGGGCAAGGCTGAGATCTTCATTGCGCTGAAACGTATTACCTTCCAGCGTCTCAGGTCCGAGGTGAGCGCCCTGCTGGCGAACGTTGAGGGGAAGGAGGCGCGTGAGCGACTGGCTGCTCTCCACCTCTTGGAGCAACTCCAGGATTCAAAGAGTCTCTTGCTCCAGCTTGAGTTCAAATTGTTTGCGATTCGCCACCCGGAGATGCGGGCAGAATTGGCGAAGGGTCACCTCGATGCCATGATGCCCGATGAGATGGAAGAGCTTCCTGAAGAGTTCCGGTTCGACGAAAGTGCCCCCCTTGAGCAACCTCGCAGGGGCCTCGCCATCGAGGCGCTGCTGGAGGGATTCGCCGTCGCCGCTCTCTTCAGCCCCGAGGTCATGGACCGCGGCGTCCTGGCGCAAATCATCCCACCCTTGGCATCGATTCTATTCGGTGACCGCTTGCGGGCCTCTCGTTCCTGAATCCATCCTGCAACGTCCGAGAAACCCGCCGGCTCTCGCTACCGCCGCGCATACCGCTTCCTTCAAGCCATTCCAGTGAAGCGCGTCGGGGTGCGTTATCTCCCGTGACTTTCCCGTCGTCCATGGACGCCTCCCATTGCGATCCGGTATCCATCACCCTCGGATTTGGGTTGGGCAACGCCGGAAGTTCCAGGAGTCTTGAGGCGACAGAGGCCTCCGGCTCGTCTGTCTGCCTGACCCTCTCCTTGCGAGTCTGACGGACAAAGCTGGATCTGCACCTATCGCCGCTCTGGCCTCGGGAATCGGAGCCTCCCGCTGAGGAATAAATCGCCTCGCGCGCTTCCAGCCGACCAACCCTGAGCCCTTGGCAGACACGTAGAGGATTGGGCATGTTGACGGCAGAGGGCCAAAGCAAAGCTACGGGCCACAGACCGTCCCTCATGATTCATGCTCCTTTTCTTTCTGCGCTTTTGTTTCCGGGCGAATGTTCTGATTTCGCCTGAACCGATTCTCCGGGTCGTACTTTTGCTTCACCTCGCAGAGCCGCTGGTAATTCGTTCCGTAGGCCTGCGGGATCCGACCAACATCGTCCTGATCTAATGCATTGACGTACACAAGATGAGTCGACCATTGCTCCATGGACGAATGGAAACGGCGTGTCCAATCGATGTTCGCTTCATCGCATGCAGCGTCTTCCCATGCACCAATCACAACCAGGTCGTACCCTGCACTCCGTGCCGGAAAAGCTGTCGCGTCCATTGGCACTCGCGCTACCGCTCCGTGGGCGTGCTCCAGAATCGCGATCGAACGTGGCGATACGCTCGTTTCGGCAAACTCCACAAATCGGTTGACGGCCTCGTCTGTTAGCTCGCGAAGAAATTGGCTCTTCCAATAACTTCGGAGGCCGTACGGGGCCACACCATCGATCATCTGCTGCATCGCTGGATACGGCATCTTTCTGATCAAATCAGCAAGGGGCGATCCAAATGTTCGCACCGGCTTCAAAACGCTTTCTCCTTCTTCGATATCTCCGCACCACACCGGAATGAGCGCAACGACCGGAAGTCCGTCCGATGTGCATAACGCTGCTGCATACATGGTTAGCTCGTCGGGAATCTCCCCAGCGGTGAAGTCGCGATAATATCTGATTACTTCTCGCGCGCTATCGAGCGGATAAAGCAGCAATCCAGCCAAAACTTCTGTAATGGCATGCATGCGATAAGTAATGGACGTGACCACGCCGAAGTTGCCGCCACCGCCCTTCAGAGCCCAGAACAGATCGGGTTTCTCGCTCGCATTGGCTTTCGCTATCTCGCCGCTCGCCAGTACTACGTCGTAGTTCAACGTGTTGTCGCAGACGAGTCCGCATCGTCCCATCAGCCAGCCGACACCACCACCCAGTGTCAGACCGGCAATTCCCGTGGTCGAAATAAGTCCACCCGTTGTTGCCAGACCATATGCGTGAGTCTCGCGATCGAACTCACCCCACGTAAGCCCTGTCTGTGCCGTCGGGATCCTCTGAACGGGGTCCACGAAGATACCCTTCATGCGCGAAACATCGATGACTAGTCCGTCGTCTACCATCGCTAAGCCCGCAGCGTTATGGCCTCCTCCGCGAATGGCTGGGAAGATGCCCTCTTCGCTCGCAAACTGAACGGCGGCCTGCACGTCAGCCGGACCGCTA
>CAILBQ010000595.1 GCA_903832475.1 uncultured Acidobacteriota bacterium
GTCCGCGAAGTCAAGAAGGCCTTCCCCAACGTCGGCTTGCTCGCCGGAAATGTGGCTACCTATGACGGAGCTTTGGCCCTGATGGATGCAGGCGCCGACGCGATTAAGGTTGGCTTCGGGCCAGGATCGATCTGCACTACACGCATGGTCACGGGCGCGGGCATGCCGCAGGTGACGGCAGTCGCGGAAGCCTACCGCGCGGCGAAAGAGCGAGGCATTCCGGTGATTGCGGACGGCGGCATCAAGTATTCAGGCGAAGTGACCAAGGCCATTGCCGCGGGCGCAAGTTCAGTGATGATCGGGTCGCTGTTTGCCGGCGTGGACGAGAGCCCGGGCGAAACCATTCTGTACCAGGGACGTTCCTTCAAGAGCTACCGCGGCATGGGCTCGCTGACCGCGATGGCGCTGGGGTCGAGCGAGCGGTACTTCCAAGCAAGCGACGACCAGGGATCGGCTTCCGAAAGCGTCGAAAATGTCGTTCAGCGGGAGCGATCCAGCCAGAACCGGCTGGCGAAGTTTGTGCCGGAGGGCATTGAAGGTCGAGTTCCCTACCGGGGGCCGCTCGCAGGCATGGTGCTGCAGGGGGTGGGCGGCCTGCGTTCCGGCATGGGCTACCTGGGCTGCGCGACCATCGAGGAGTTGCAGACCAATGCAAAGTTTGTTCGCATCACCGGCGCCGGCCTGCGCGAAAGCCATGTGCACGACGTGATCATCACCCGAGAGGCGCCGAACTACCATGTCGAATAAAAGCGGCGATTCGGGAATGCATGGCGAATAGCGCAACGGCAGGCCGCAAGCTTTCAGAATCAGCAGAGCAGAGGCAATGGCAAGGCGGGAGCGGCGGCTATGTCGCCAGCGCCTGGATTCCGGTGGGGCTGTGCATCCTGGTCATTGCCGCGGAATCGACCGTCTTTTTCGGGGCCGATCACACCACAGGTCCGCTGCAGCGATTCTGCGAGTTTTTCTTCGGGCCCTTTACCCAGCCGCAATGGTGGCGAATTCATATCCTGATCCGCAAGTGGGGACACTTTACCGGGTATGGAATTCTCTCGGTAGCGTGGTTTCGCGCCTTCTGGATGACGTGGCGAACCTGGGCTGCCCCGGCACAAAGGCAGTGGAGTGCGCACGGGCTGGCCATGCTGGGAACTTTTGCCGTGGCGTCGGCCGATGAATTTCACCAGCTTTTTCTACCCAACCGCACCGGCTCCGCCTGGGACGTTGCGCTGGACTGCTGCGGCGGCCTAGTGTTGCAACTGCTTGTTGGACTCTGGATGGAGCGGCGCCGGGATCGAATGCGGCAACGCTGAGAATTGAGGCTCAAGCGCCAGTTCGAAACAGATGGATGGAACGGCCGCTCGATTCGTGCATCCTGACGGCGCTTTCCGCCATCTGGATACAGTACACACGTTGCCGGCACTCCGGACGATCGGACTCCGTGCCCCTCGCTCCGACACATCCATCCACAAGGGGAAATGCATGGGAAGTTCCAGCGGAGTTTTGACTGGGAGTGAATCGGTTCCCGATTCGCCAAGTCAAGGCAAGCCAGAAAAAACTGTTCAGAACCCCAACGCGAAGGTCGGGGACCAGGTCAAATGGCGGCCGCGCGTCAATCCGTGGCTGATCGCGATGACCGTGGCGCTGGCCGCGTTCATGGAAGTGCTGGATACGTCGATTGCGAACGTGGCGCTGCCGCACATCGCCGGCGACATGGGCGCAAGCACCGACCAGGGAACCTGGGTGCTGACCAGCTACCTGGTGGCCAATGCCATCGTGCTGCCGCTGGGCGGTTGGGCGTCGAACGTGATGGGCCGCAAGAACTTTTTTCTGCTGTGCATCACCATCTTCACGGTGGCCAGCTTCCTCTGCGGGATCGCGCCGTCGCTGCCCATTCTGCTGCTTTGCCGCGTGATGCAGGGTGCGGGTGGCGGCGGATTGCAGCCGATGGCCCAAGCCATCATGGCCGACTCATTCGATGAACACAAGCGCGGACAGGCCTTCGCTCTCTACGGTCTAGTCGCGGTGCTGGCGCCCTCGATTGGCCCAACCCTGGGCGGCTGGATTACCGACAACTACACGTGGCGCTGGATTTTCTATATCAACATTCCCGTAGGCATTCTGGCCTACATCCTGACGACGCGCCTGGTCGACGATCCGCCGTGGATCAAGCCGGACCGTAAACACCTGTTGAACATGGATTACCTGGGCCTGGCGTTTTTGGCCCTGGCCATGGGCGGGCTCCAGATCGCGCTCGACAAGGGAGAGGAAAACGATTGGTTCTCGTCAAACTTCATCCGCTTCTTTGCGGTGATGTTTGTAGGCGGGATGATTGGGCTGATCTGGTGGGAGTTGAAGAAGAAAGACCCGCTCATCAACCTGCGCATCTTCAAATACAAGAACTTTGCCATCTGCGCGTTCCTGATGATGCTGGTGGGCGGCGTGCTAAATGCGAGTACGGTACTGCAGCCGCAGTTCCTGCAGCAGTTGCTGGGATACACGGCGACGAACGCGGGCTTGGCGTTGACCGCGGGCGGGTTTTCACTCGTGGTGGTCATGCCGTTTGCGGGGTGGGCGACAGGCAAATTTCCGGCGCGCAATATTGCCGCGGTCGGTTTCTGCTTCTTCGCGTTCTCGTTCTGGTTCAGCACCACGCAGTTGAGTTTGGACATGAGCTTTGCCAACGCCTCGTGGCTGCGCGTGATTCAGCTGGCGCCGATTCCCTTCTGCTTTATTCCGATCACGACGGCCGCCTACATCGGCA
>CAILBQ010000596.1 GCA_903832475.1 uncultured Acidobacteriota bacterium
AAATCGATGTGGTCCATGGAAGCGGTGACGACGTGGGAGCGGGAGTGGCGATAGGCAGCCATGGCTCCGACGAGGTCGATGAAGTGCATGAGGCGCCCGCCGAGCAGGTTGCCGAGGGTGTTGGCGTCGTTGGGCAGGACCAGCTCGGTCATTTCGGACTGCGATTCGGAAACTGTGCGGGGAAGCAGTTTGCCGGATTCGTTCAGGGTTGGGGCTGCCGGGATGATTTCTGTCTGGGACATGCGACTGCCTCATTCCGGTGCGCGAGCGGGCCGCTGGGAGCGGATAAACTGGGCTCTTAAGCGGATGCGGTTGGGCGCACCATACCCAGTTTCAGCAATTGGGCTGATTTTCGCAAATGGCGCATCTCACTTTTGGAGAAGGGGTTTGAAAAGCAGATGCTTTGGATTTGGAGAGTATGGACAAGATTGCGGGATTGAAAGAGATTCTGGCCGTGGACCCGGGGAACGCATTTGCGCGTTACGGGCTGGCTTTGGAGTACGTGAATCTGGGGCAGGTGGAGACCGGGCTGGCGGAGTTTGAGGCGCTGCTTGCGGCGCATCCGGACTATACGGCGGGGTATCAGATGGCGGCGCAGACGCTGGCAAAGGTGGAGCGAATTCCCGAGGCAATTGCCAAGCTGAAGCTGGGGATTGAGAGTGCGCGGCGGGCGGGGAATGGTAAAGCGCTGAGCGAGATGCAGGGGATGCTGGACGAGCTGGACCGATAGCTGACTACTTCACAACCATCCTCCAAAGATGGCGTTTCGGCGCTCCAGAGCCATTTCGACGGCCATGGGCATGCCGACGTCGCGGACGACCTGGTAGCCAAGTCGGCCCAATTCTTTGAGGATTTTGTCTGCTTCGACGAGTTCCAGGCCAGACAGGACTTTCACCTTCCTGCCTTCGACGACGAAAAGCAGTCCGCAATTCGCGCCGGACCTTGATGCCGAAAACTCTGCAAATTTGATGGGGCCGACTTTGTCCTTGGGGAATGTCGATGTTTCGACGACTTTGCCCCGAGAGAGGTGGATAACTTGCAGGGAGTTCCGTGTGCAGACGATCTTGCTTTCGGCCTGCCGTCGTGCGAAGAGATATCGCAAGAGGAAGATCGCTCCCACAACTGCAATAAAGAAGAGCTTCCTGTTCGTATCCGATTCGGCAAGATCCATCAATATCACAAAACCGAATGCTGCAAGAATCAACGCACGCACTATCAATTTCAGGCGCGCGTGTTTTGTTGGCGCGAACGCCTTTCTATCCTTGGTAACTTCCAACCGAGACTGCGAGGATTCAATGCGGAAGCCGCCGCTGCTTGTTGTTTCCACGGGTTCGAGCGTCGAGTTGGTCAAGTACGTTCCTTGTTTTCGAGAGTTCGCCTTAATCGATCTGCTAATTCAAGGCGGAGGCGGGGAGGGTGACGGAGCCCATGCGGCCGGAGTTGGCGTCGACGACGATGATGCGGATGGAGCCGAGTTTTGAGGCGTTTTCGATGATGCGCTGGTAGGGGATGCCGGTGGGCATGCCGGATGCGTAGCTGGCCTCCTTGAGCGAAAGGCGAAGGGTTTCGCCGGACACCTGGGCTTTCTGGGTGGCGTCGTCGCGGACGGCAACGAAGATGTAGAGGTCGTCGGTCCAGCGGCCGGCCGTATTGGTGAGGGCAAGCGTGGGAAAGCCGATGCGCAGCTTGACGGTGGGTTTGCCGGAAGTGCTTTGGGAAGCTGGAATGGGCTCGGCGGTGAGTTCGATGGCGTTCAAGTCCTGGGGGCTCCAGATGGCCTGCTGGAAGCGCTGCCGGGTGCTGGCGGCTCCTTCGTTGTAGAGATAGCCGGTGCGATAGCTGAGTTTGACGTCTTTGCGGGTGGGAATTTTGAGCATCAGGGTGTGGTACTTGTTGTCGGCGGCCGTATCGGGGTCGAAGCCTAGCTGGTAGGTAGCGCCGGCGTGTTGCTCGATGACATCGAGGGTCTTTTCGAGGTCGGAGCCGCGGTTGACGGCCTGGCCGCCGGTCGATTCGGCGAGCTGGCGAACGGGGCCCTGGACGGCACGGGTATTCTGCTGCATCACGGAGAGGTCGCGTCCGGCGCCCATGGCGGATCCGTGAGGGCCGCCGGCGCCCCCGGGCGCGGAGTTGGCCGCCGAGACGGCGCTGAGCTGGACATTGGGGTTGGCAAGCGAAGCATCGACGGCGGCTCCTCCGTTCTGGGTGGAGGGAGAGGCGTCGACGGCGTACAGGGAGATGCGGGCCTCATTGAGGACTTCGCGGGTGTGAGCCAGGCCGGAGGTTGGGAGGCGATCGCCTTTTTCCATGTTGACGGCGCGATCTTCCCAGTCGACCAGGGCGCTGTCACCGGAGATCCACACCAGACTCTTGTGGCCGGGCACGGAAGCGAAATGGCGCGCCAGCGCGATGATGCTTTCGAGAGCGCCTCGGAGCGGGTTGTCTCCCTGTAGGAGAAGCTGCGGATCGGAAGGCTGGATGTAATCCGGCGTGGTGTTGGTACCACCGTTGACGTAGGCGAGATCGTCGGGATTGCGAACGGTGTCGAACTGCTGACGGTTGCGTACTTCCAGTTGCTCGGCCTGGGAGACGGCGCTGGCGGCGGGGGTCCAGGCGGCCAGCTTGGCGGCAACGAGAGCATGATCCTGGGTGACTTCTTCGATCACATGGAAGCCGTGCTCACCGATGGAATAGAGGGCGATGCGGGTAGCTGGCCGGCTGGCTCTGAGAAAGCGCAGAACTTCGCCGCGCGCGCGGTTGAGGTCCTGAAAAGGCAAATGGCTTTCGTCCAGGAGCAGGATGAGCAGGTCAGGAGCGTTTTCGGCGGTGACAGCAGGCTGGGCGTTGGTGAAGGGATCCGTTGACGGCGGAGGAGCGGCGCCGGCGACAGCCGTGTTGGGGTGCTGGAACTGCCTGACCTGCTGCTTGCGGCCGTTGTCGTAGATCTCGATTTCTTCCGGTTTGAGGTCGGTGATGGGCTTGCCGTGCTTGTCTGTGGCAACCAGGCTGACGTCGACAAGGCGGGTGGTGACGTTGAGGGTGAAGGCGCCTTTGTCCGTGGACGCTGAGGTTGGATTGGGATCGGCAGTGATCCCTGGAAGATTCTCGACCGGATGGATGGCCACCTCCTTTTCCTCTTCCGCGACAGGGGTGGGCGGCGGAGGCGGTGGCGCTATTTCGGCGGTCGAGGATGCAGGAGCGGAAGCAGGGCTAGCCGAGGCGGGCGAAGACTCGGGGCCGGCGGGACTGGCTGCGGAGTTAGTTACCGGCTGATCGGGTTGGGCTTCGCTTCCGTGTGCTGAGTCGGGACCAAGTTCGGTGATCAGGGTCGATTCGGAGCCGAAGCGGTGGTAACCGGTGAACTGCACATCGTTCAGGTAACGCCTGAGCACCGTCTGGATGGCCGCGCTGGGGGTGGGCTGGAAGACTTGCTGAGCGGTAGAGAGTGCTACGCTGCGAATCGGGCAGTAGTAGGTGCTTTCGCCTATGGTGACGGGACCATATTCGACCATCATGGCGGCACGCTGAATGGGATCTTCGGGCTGCAAATCGGCCTCGATCGTGATGCGCAGGATGACGCCGGTCTCGGGGTTGATGCTGAGGTGACCATGGTAGGCGGAAATGGCGCTGATAGGGGTGGTTGGCGCCGTTTGAACGATTCCGGCGCTAGCGTTTTCCCGCGTACCCCGGGAGCCGATTGACGCGTAGTGGCCGTTGATGACTTCGCTGGAGGTGACACAACAGTAGCGGACGTTGTAGTGAGAGACGGAGCGATCGACGGAGAACTGGTAGACGGCGACGGGCTTGCCGTTGTCCATTTCCCAGCGCGCCCAGCTCAGTTTGCCTTTGGCCGCATCGATCAGCACGATGCCGAGTACGGGGCCGAATTCACCCCAGGAAGACATGCCGTTGCGCGGCGCCCTTTCATCGGCGGCGCTTTTGGGCTTGGCATTCTTTTTTGCGGAGTCAGAAGCTTTGAGGAGGAGATTGGGATCGTCGCTTTCCTGGCCGTCGTGGTAGGCGATGGGGGTGTGAAAGGTTCCGGCGAGGTATAGGCCGTCGACGACGGCGGGACCTTCGGTCTGGCCGGGGCGGGGCGAGTCGTTGTAGTGTTCGCTGACGCGGGTAGCCATGAAGTCAGGGAGTTTGGGCAGCGTCCGAGCAACGTAATTGACGGTCTGGCCGAGCATGGCTTTTTGCGCGGCGACGGTTGGTGCGGGTTTGTCCGGGATTTCGGAAGGCGGCGGATCGAGGAAGGCGGAGTCGTCGTACAGAGCGCGCAGAGCGCGGGTGCTGTGCGGGCCGGGGCTTTGGGCCAGGAGCGACTGGAGAGTTGCAGAATCAAGGCGCGCGGTGAGCTTGGCTTCTCCAAGCTGTTGCGCGAGGGCGTCATCGCCGCGGTGGGCGGTTTGTGCCGCGGCCACGGCCTGCTGCAACTGTTCGATCGACATTTTTCTGGCGGCGAACGCCGGAATCGCAGATGCCGCCAGGATGAGCGTTAGAAGCAGCCTGGCAGCGCGCAAATTGCTTCGCATCGAGCTGGCACACATCAAGAGATCACCCATTTTCCCGCATGAGGAACTGTACATGGAAGATTCGAGAGTAGACAAACGGTTGCGTAAGGGTCCGACTCAGAAACTTTCACCCCACGGCAACAGGTTCGAGGGGCAAAGCTGAATCCTGAAGGCGGTCGTCTACTCTAAGAAGAATCTCCTGGAGGGCCTCATGCCTCAGACTTCCCTGCTGCCCGGTACGTTGGGTGAACTTCGATCGAGCAAGTTGTATTCCGAGGCGCGGCTGGCCAAGCGCACCGTAAAAGACGAGATGCGCGAGAACCTGATTGCGAGATTGCGGGAAAAGAAACCGTTGTTCGCGGGAATCGTGGGCTACGACGACACCGTGGTGCCGCAGGTGGCGAATGCCATTCTTTCGCGGCAGAACTTCATTCTGCTGGGGTTGCGGGGGCAGGCCAAGAGCCGCATCCTGCGCGCGCTGTCGGGGTTGCTGGATGCGCATGCGCCGTTTGTGGCGGGATGCGAGATTCGGGACAATCCGTATGCTCCGCTGTGCCGGCGCTGCCGCACGTTGATTGCCGACCAGGAAGAAGCGACGCCGATAGCCTGGATGACGCCGGATGACCGCTATGTGGAAAAGCTGGCGACGCCGGATGTGACCGTGGCCGATTTGATTGGCGATCTGGACCCGATCAAGGCGGCGCGGGGCGGCCACGACCTGGCCAGCGAGTTGACCATGCATTATGGCCTGCTTCCGCGCGCCAACCGCGGGATCTTTGCAGTCAATGAGTTGCCTGATTTGGCGGGGAAGATTCAGGTAGCTCTGTTCAACATCCTGCAAGAGGGCGACGTGCAGATCAAAGGCTATCCGGTGAGGTTGGCCCTCGATGTGGCACTGGTGTTCAGCGCGAATCCGGAAGACTACACAGCGAGAGGCAAGATTGTGACGCCGCTCAAGGATCGGATTGGGTCGGAGATTCGCACGCATTATGCTTCGACTGTCGATGAAGGCATTGCTATTACCAAGCAGGAAGCATGGACGGCGCGCAATCTTGGCACGCTGGAGATTCCGACGTTTTTGCGCGAGACAGTGGAGCAGGTGGCCTTTCTGGCGCGTGATGACAAACGCGTGGACAAGCGGTCGGGCGTCAGCCAGGTCGCGCCGGTGCGCAAGGTGGTCAGCGCGGTCACCCCGTGACGGCGATCATCGCCGCCGGGCTGTCCGGGTTGGCCGTGATCCTGTCGGCGTTCATCCTGCGGAAATCCCAGCAGATCCACGTGCTCGTCAACTCGCGGCTCGACGCGACGATCGCGGAGATAGCCGACCTGAAGAAGCA
>CAILBQ010000597.1 GCA_903832475.1 uncultured Acidobacteriota bacterium
CCGCTGGCGGTGGCGGATGGGTTGGCTGCGGTGGCCTACGTGCGTGCACATGCGGCGGACTATGGAGTTTCGCCGGATCGGGTGGGGATCATCGGCTTTTCGGCGGGCGGCACGGTGACGGCTGAGGTAGCGCTGCACTACAAGCCGGAAGGGCGGCCGGCGTTTGTCGCTCCGATCTATGGTGTGGCGTTGTCGCAGGATGCTGTACCTTCCGATGCGCCGCCTATGTTCGTTGCGGTGGCTACGGATGACTCGCTGGGGCTGGCGCCGGGAAGCATTGCCCTGTGGCAGAAGTGGTCGGGGGCGCACAGGACGGTAGAGCTGCATATGTATGCGAAGGGTGGGCATGGGTTTGGCATGCACGTGCAGGGAATCCCGACCGATCACTGGATTGACCGGTTTGCAGATTGGCTACAGTTGGAAGGGTTTTTGAATCGATAAGCCAGGGATCAGCGAACAGCGGAATTGCGCGTTCTCTGCGAATCCCACATCTCCGCACAGACGCCTGCTGAGATGTGGGACACCCGAGTTGGGTTGGCGAGACTTGCTTACTGGTGGATGAACCTCAGCAGGGGATTGGTTTCGCTGGCGGAGCCGCCGAGGGGGATGGCGACGGCGTTACTGGCGTCGATGATGTAAAGGGCATACGGGTAGGGCGTGTTGCTTGGCTGGTAGAGGAAGCGGCCGGTGGTCCCCGAGGTTGAGGTCGTGGTCAAGAGCGCGGTCTGGGCGATGTCGACGTCGGTTTTGCCCTCGGTGTTGGTGTCCACCGCGCCGGTGAAATTGCTGTCGCCACGGGTGACAGTCTCTCCGCTGGCTGTCTGCTGCGGCGCGAAAGCGTAGCCGCGGTTGCCAAAGGAATAGGCGCCCAGGATCGACAAGGGCTGGAAAGGCGTCCCGTTCGGGCCCGTCTGCTTTTCGAGCAGCACCGTGTTGACACTGTCCAAGTCGTAGATTCCGTATCCCTGATTGACGCCGGTGAGGTAGCCGCAGGGAGCGCAGAGTCCGTTGACCATGACGGCGAAGCGTCCGTTGGCGTCGACGGTGTAGGTGCCCTGGCCGGAGACGGCGGTCTTGAGCGAGGCGGCGTTGCGGTCGCCGGTGTAGGTGAAGGCGCCGGCGCCATTCCAATGATCCAGATCGATTTCGAAGCCCTGGCTCTCGTTGGCGGTGCCGGGGTTGTCGACGAAGGACTGGGAAGCGACCGACCAGCCATTGAGGTCCGCGGCGGAGAAGGCGGTCAGCGTGCGGCGCGTGGCAGTGCCGAACCACGCGGGGTGAACGGGCGTGGTGCTGTTGTTTGCGGCGCTGACTTCGAGGACGACGACTCCTGCGGCGAGGTCCTCAACGCCGTTGGGGGTTGCGGTGGCGCCGCCGTAGGGATAGAAGACAAACTGGGCAAAATCTACGCCGTTGTGAGCGACAGACATGGTGCCGCGGCCGGTGGGGGTGCCAGAGGACGGCGTGGGGATTGCATATGTCCCCGCCAGGCTGTATTGCGGCCGGTAGGTTGGGGGAAAAGGCACGCCGGTGACTTCGTTGGAGATGACCTGGTCCATTTCGCCGCTGGAGATAGTTCCCAGGCCGTCGAATGTCACGAAGCCGGCAAAAGCGGTGCGAGGGTCGGGGCCGTTGGGGAGCAGGGTCGGGAAGTGGTTCCGGCCGGTCATGCCGAAGGTAAACGAGCCCTTCATCATGGAATTGGCAGGGTTGACAACCTGCGAGAAGAGTTCGCCGGAAGAAGTCACGTTCGACTTGTCGTCTTCGATGACGAAGGCGTGGTTAGCGGCACCGTAGACGGGAGGCTTGGCCTTCTTATCGATGACGGTAAGAGAGTCGAGGGCGAAGCAGAAGCTCTGCTTGAGGGTTGGCGTGCCAGTGGCGGGAAAGGTGAGGTCCATGCGGCCGCGCAAGTCGGAGCCGACGATGTAGGTGCCGGTAAAGGTGCTTTGCGTGGCGGCTGCGAACTCAGGGCCGTTGGAGTCCATGACGCCATTGGAGATGGTGCCCGGACCGTTGGCATCGAAGCTGCCAATGCTGTAGGAAAGCTGGCCGGTGGTGAGGTTGCGGCGGTCGAGTTTAAAGGTGTAGACACCGTGCAGCTCGGCCAGGGCCGAAGCCTGGTTGTCGCTGGTGCACTGCGTCACGGCGGGATTGATGACGAGGGGGAACTCGGCGGAGGCGGTGTTCTTGGCGGAGTCGGTGACGGTGATGGTGAGGGTGACGGTTTCGGCGGTCGAGGTGAGGCCGTAGAGGACGCCGGCCTTGGTGAAGCCGAAGCTGCCGGGGAGCTGGGATTTGGTGGTCCAGGTATAGCCGGTTTTGCTGCCTCCGCTGGCGGCGAAGGTGAAGTTGTAGCTGGTGTCGACGTAGCCGATGGGCAGAGGACCGGGCGTGGTGATGACCAGCTGAGGGCCGACGACCAGGGTGAAGCTGGCCTTGGCGGTGTTGCCGGCTGAGTCTTTGACGGCGATGGAGATGGCAGAGCTTCCGGTGGCCGTGGGCTTGCCGGTGATGGCGCCGGTGGTGGCGAGCTTGAGGCCGTTGGGGAGCGTGCCGGAGGCCAGCGACCAGGTGCGTCCGGTTGCGGAGCCGCCGGTGGCGGCAAGCGTGGTCGAGTAGACCGACGAGACGTAGGCGGTGGGCAGCGTTTTGGTGGTGATGGCGAGAGCCGTGTCGACGGCGAGCGACAGCGTGGCCGTGGCGATGTTGGCGGCTGAGTCTTTGACCTCGAAGGTTAGGGTGGTGCTGGAGGTGGCCGTGGGCGTTCCGTGAAGCAGGCCGGAAGCGGCGCTGAGCGTGATGCCTTTGGGGAGCGTGCCGGCGATGATCGACCAGGTGTAGCCTTTGCCCGAGCCGCCGGTGGCGGTGAGGGTTTCGGAGTAGACGGAACTCACGTAGGCGACGGGCAGCGTCTTGGTGGTGATGGTGAGGCTGGCGGCGTGGGCGCTGGGAAGGATCACGAGCGCGATGGCGGCGAGGATCACGGCGAGAACGGCAGCGAGGCGTGTCTGGGCGAAAGGCGAGTTGCCGTTGGAGCTTGCGGTTGGATGCTGTGCGGCATGGATGCTGAGGTGCATGGAGTCTCCCTGTCTGCTGGGGCCCACAGCGCGGCTCTCTTCGGCCGTGGCTGTTCTGCCTGAGACTGCGAAGGCTGGGGGAGATTTGACTCAGGCGCAGGTTTTTGGGGGATGTGGGAAGGATAGCAGGGCTGAGGGCTGGTGGGAATGGCGTTCAAGGGAGAGCGATCTGGGCGAAGACGATTCAAAGCAGCTGATTCGGGCGGTTCCCGTTGGGGGATGGAGGTGGGTTGCTTTTAGGCGGGTGCATTTCGCAGATGATCCCGTCGGCGAAGATTTGTCGATGGGGACTGGGGGGCGCTTGGAGGATGGGGCACGCGGCTGAAGCCGCCCGCTCATCACGATGAGGCTGTGATGAACGGGGCACAGCTTTTCGTGGCTCTTTGTGACTCTTCGAGAGCGATGAACGGGCGCATCATCCGTTGAAGTCGGTACCTTGCACGCAACCCTCGCCGACGTGGCCCCGGCGCAATCGGTTTCCATTCAGGACATCTTCGATCTGCTCTGAGCGGCATGCGATGGGATGGATCGGGCTTTCAGCCCTGAGGCGGTTTGAGGGATGGTGAGCCAGGCAGACGTGAGGAGCGGGCGCTCCCTCGCTTTGTGTAGGATGGCGCGGGATTCGGCCGTGCGTTGTTTTGCGGACTGGCTGCCATGGCCGTTATCGCAGGTCGCGCCGTTCCGGCCCTTCGTACGCATTTCGATTGCGACCGCGAAAAAGGCGGCGCTCACTGGCGCACCGGGTGGCCACCAAACAGGGCGCGAGAAAGAGGACCGCGAATACAACGGCTTTGACCAAATCACTCATGACGGAAACCTTCTACAGTGAGAATTCCGCCTGCCAATTCGCGGTCGTTCCAGAGTACCCATGAGAGGTTACCCCGGATATAGTACTGGCGGAAGATTGGGGAAACTTTGTGGGGATGCAGCATCCCACGGTTGCGTAGCAGAACGGTCGGAGAATCGAAGAGCAACGACGGTTCCGGGCGGAGATGGGCGCCTTGCGGGTGGCTGGAGGGGCGGGCTTACAGCCCTGGGCCGTTTGTGCGCATATTGACCCAGGCCGATGGCCTGGGCTGGGATGGAGCGCGCCTTTGGCGCTGGGCGGGGGATTCGGTCAGGCGGAGTAGGTGAAGGGATTGAACGTCGCAACGTCGAAACTGGCGAAGTCGCGGATGTTGCGGGTTGCAACGGTTAAGCCTTGGAGGCGGGCGGTGGCGGCGATCATCGCATCGCGCATCAAGACGTCCGATTCGGTGGCCATCAACCTGGCCCATTCACGAAAGATCGGGGCGTCCATGGGAACGACGGTGTAGAAGAGAAGGAGTCTTTCCAGCCATTGCTCGATTTCCTGAGCCTTGGCGAGGTCCTGGCGTCGCGTCTTCTCCACGCCAGCCTGTATCTCGCCGATGACGACGGCGGGAATGGAAACTGCCTCCGTTTTCACCGAAGCAAACCATGCTGACAAGGCTCCGTGAGGCTTGGTCTTGCGCAACTCCGAAATGATGTTGGTGTCGATCAGGTACATCGCGCCTATTCTTCGAAGGTCGCTGGGCGCAACTGGAATCCGCGGAAGGTGGGGATCTCGAAATCGTGCGGGCCGTTAGGGTCGAGCAGGGGATCGACGAGGGGACGCGGCTTTTCGTTGAGGCGCTTCCATTCGGCGATGGGGACGACGACGGCGGTTTCGATGCCGCGGCGGGTAACGATCTGGGGACCGTCCTTGAGGGTGGCGTCGAGGAGTTCGCTGAAACGGGCTTTTGCGTCGGCTACGGGCCAGGACATGGGATGCTCCAGATGGTCATCTATCTGGTCAGATGATACCAGTGGACAGTGAACAGCGGACAGTGAACAGCGGGTAAGGCGGGCTTTCAGCCCTGGGGTGGTTTGGGGGATGGGGACCCAGGCCGCCGCGATGAGCGGGCGCTCCTCGCTTTGGCCTGGGCTGGAATGGAGCGCGCCTTTGGCGCTGGGCGGTGGTTTTGGGGCGCGGTGGAGGTGGCAACCCACCCTTGCCTTGCCACGCCATCGACGAAGACCTGTCGATGGGGACCCCGGGGGCTGCGTCAAGGATGGAGCACCCAGTTTTGTCTTGGTTGATAGGGTTGGCCACCCGCCACGCACAAATCTCTCAGATCGCGATCTGAATTAGCTCGTCTTTCTCATCCTTTGCATGATGCAGACCCATTTCGCATGCAATTTGAGGGTATTCATCGTAGGTCTGGCCATCGAGGAGTCGACCAGCTTTCCGCTTGTGAACACCCCCCCATTGTTTGAAGAAAAACGGAACATCGTATCGACGACACTGTCGGAGTATCTTTCTAACCCAGGACGGATCTAGGGGGCGGGCGCCATTCCCGCTTTCCCCGCCGACAATTACCCAGTGAATGCCGGAAAGGTCCACCTCTCCGAGATCCTCCAA
>CAILBQ010000598.1 GCA_903832475.1 uncultured Acidobacteriota bacterium
TGATGTAAGCAAGTAAACCTGCATCTGTTTCCAGGTTTTCAGTTCGACATTCAAAGCATCACAGTACCGTGCCATGAGTGCGAGAGAATAATATTGTATGTGGCGTGTTGATCCCGACGTGGAATTTTCTTGACTGTGAAAGAACGGCATCTCCATGATCGCCCGTTCACTATCATTAGGGCTTCTTTGAAGGTAAAGTGATTGTGCGATGACCGCTGTGATACTTGCGAATCCGAATATAGTTTCTTGGATTTCTCTATGTTGCGCTTCAATCGAAAAATAGGGCAATCCTGTTAGTGCAGAAAGGTATTCAGCGTCTTTTACTGACTTGATAAAACGGTCCATGAAAGATCGACTTCCATCGCTGCCTTTGAATGCGAAACGGATGTATTCCAACGCAAGGAAGTGATAAAAAAAAATCTGCTCTCTTAATATCCGCGATCTCATTTGCGATGTGAGATCGACTTCCATGATCTTTTCTAGCTCCGGTATATCATGGTCGGCAGAACCGCAAGCAACATACGACGAAAGAGTCCCGATGTAAGAAGGGGTACACTGTTTCGAATTCCCTCCTGATTGCGAATTCATTATGCCTCTTTTCGTAAACCGCCCTGATTGCTTGAATTTGTGTCTTCAATGATAAAACCCATCGCGATTAGTTCACTCAATGCCTTCCGCGATACCGGACACGCTCCCGACCCTTACGGTTCGTCACTCCTGACTTCAATGGTGCTTTCTTCTTAGCCTTCACTTTCTTGAGTCGGTCGTGTTCTCGTGGGACTAATACTCCCTCCACCATCTCAAATTTCACCTTCGCGCGACAAATTCCGCAGGTGCCATCCCCGGTTGGTTCATCGACGTGGTTTAGCAGATTATCCCTGCCGCTTCCATTGCAGGTTGCATCGTTCACAGTCTTCATTCTCAAATGCTCCCACCGTTCTTGGCAGCGGTCCACACCAATCGCCGATTTGAGACATCTGGCATGTACTGGAATGGTTCATTCCGTGTCACGGTCCGTTTTTAGCGATACGCTAGCCAGTGCGACACCTCACCCCTTTTTAGGGGTAATCCCCACTTTCCATAGAGTGACCCGGATTGGCCGCTGCGGTTCATCGCTGCGATATTGGGGTATACCCCAATTCCCTTTAGGGACTAGGACATTCGACGTTGGGGGCAGCGCTCGAATTGGATCGCAGTTCGGGGTGGTGGGGGGTGCCATTCGGCGTTAGTGCCAGCGCTAGACGCGGGAGTGAGCGAATGAGGCACGCCCACGTAGCCTGCTATTGCAAAGAAGTGGAAAAAAAACGAGTCACAACGCGAGCGTGGTGCTACAAATGGTGCTACTTGTTATCGAAGTGACTATAAGTGATTTGTAATCAATGTGCTTCGAGTCCCTCACTGCCCACCATTCCTAGACCCATTCCCTTTATGTTTTGCAGCAAAATGGCCTTTGCTGAAGGGCTTCTTGCGGCGGTTTCAACCGCATCGCGCTAAACTCGAACTACTTCTTGAGCGCCTCGATCGTGCTCTGCAACGGGAAGTGCTCGGGACTGGATTGTGCGACGGGATCGAATGAAAGCAGGAACGAACGAGAAACCCGGCAAGGGTCGCCGCAAGCACGTGGACCTTGCCTATGTAGAGCTCGCGTCCAGTGAGAATGCGCGTGATATCAATCGCGATATTGTTCTCGAAATCATTCGTTCACGACAGCCGGTTGCCCGAGCTGATTTGGCTCGAGCGTCTGGTCTGCAGCCGAGTACGATATCGGCGATCGTGGAGCAATTGATTGAGGAGAAGTGGATTTCGGAAGGGGCAGTATTTCGCCATCCGCGAGGTCGGCCATCAACATTATTGTCCTTGAACGAAGCACTGGTCATCCTGGTCGCTGATTTACGTCCAAATCAAGCCATCGTAGCGCTGCTCGATCTCAATGGACGGTTCCTGGCTCGAGAGGTGGTTCCGCTAGTCCTGGAGCCTCGGGTTTCTGTTAATTCAATCATTCGCTCCATGCAGACCATGAGATCGGCCCACGCGGAGCGCTCCTTCGAGGGAATTGGCCTTAGTGTTCCAGGACGTGTTGATCCCGCCTCACAGAGCCTCATCCTGGCTCCGAACCTCAAGTGGTCCAACTTCGATATCAAGCAGGCGATGGAAGAAAAAATGGATTTGCAGGTGGAGCTGGCAAACGCAGCCAACGCTTGCCTGCTGGCCGAATTATGGTCTGGTCGGCTGGACGGAATCCGCAATGCGGTGCTGATTACGATTTCAGAAGGAGTCGGCGGAGCAATTCTTGCGAACGGCCAAATCGTGACCAGCCGCAATGGGCTCGCTGGGGAGTTTGGTCATAGTCCTATGGATCCCGCTGGTCCGTTGTGCGCCTGCGGGCAGCGCGGTTGCTGGGAAGTTTTTGCATCTTCGAAGGCAGCTTTGCGCTACTACTCTGACTTGACCTGCGGTCAGAGCGCACTGACGTTTCAAGAGCTTTTGCGCCTTGCGGAGCGAGGGGATACCAGTGCTGTTGAGGCTCTCAGGCGCCAAGCCCAGCAGATCGGCCGCGGTCTGCGACTTGTCACTGCGGCACTTTCTCCGGAGATGATTTTGATTTCTGGCGACCTCACATCCGTCTGGTCGCAGGTCGGCCCTGTGATCCAGGCGGAGATGGAAAGAACGCTGCTTGCCGGAACCCCGCCCCTTTTGTCCATCACACAAGACGGGGAGCTTTCTCGTCTCAGAGGCGCGGCTGCGGTTGTGCTGCAGAGACATTCTGGGTATCTGAAGTCCAGTCATCTCTCTGGGAGGATGCTCCGCCCGCACGCCAGGACGGGTGCTACCCCCTGAGTTCCAGCGATCAGTCGCCTTTCCGCCTTCCTTGAAAACACGATTCCTCTGGCGAGTACCGCTGCATTGGCGTGCGTTGCTTCGCGACAAAGCTTCGTTCGCTGTTGTCTTTCGTTTAGGTTGTCGGCTAGTTTTGAAGGATGCAGGTCGCAATTATCACCGGAGCGGCACAAGGCATTGGCAGAAAGACGGCTGAACTATTTGCAGCGGCTGGGTTTTCGCTTTTGCTGGTCGATGTGCGTCGCTGCGAGGAAACCATATCAGCACTTCAGGCATTCGATGTCCAATTCGACGAGGTCGTAGGCGATGTATCGAAAGAGGAGACGTCGGCTCAAGCAGTGACGGCAGTTGAGCGGCGATGGGGCCAGGCGGACGTATTGGTGAACAACGCGGGCATAAGCCTGATTGCCCCAGTCGAAAACACGGCGTCCAGTGCGTTCGCGCGAGTGCTGGAGGTTAACCTGATCGGACCTTTCCTGATGGCCAGAGCTTTCGGTGATTTGATGCTCCGGCAGAAGCGAGGCAGCATCGTGAATGTTGCCTCGATTGCAGGGTTAGTGGGGATTGCAGATCGCTCGGCCTACAACGCATCCAAACATGGCCTCATCGGGCTAACTCGAACGCTGGCTGCGGAGTGGGGAGGACGTGGAGTGCGCTCGAACGCTGTCTGTCCCGGATGGGTAAAGACAGAGATGGATATCGCCGACCAAGCCGGCGGTGGATATTGCGATATCGACATTGAGAACGTCAATCCTATGGGCCGATTTGCCGCACCCGGAGACATCGCACAGGCCATCCTGTTTCTTGCAGATCCGGATCGAAGTGGATTCATCAACGGTCATGCCCTGACGGTCGATGGTGGCTGGACCACGGATGGAAGCTGGGAGAGTTTGCGCCTACGCAAGCGATGAGGTTTCGACGTGCTCCGGCGCAGCGAGCACAAGTTCGCAGACACCACCTTATTTGAGTGAATGCTATGCGCCTTTCTTCCTTATGGCCTCTTACGGCGCTCCTTACAAGCTCCTTATGTTCTCAGTGGTGAGATACAGAGAGCCGGTCTTGAATGCTATCCAGCAAAGAGGCGGGTTCTGCATGCTCAGGCAGCACGAGCATCTGAAGGAGCTTTGTGCAAAGCGATACGAATGTTATCTTAACTACTCTCAATTCCAATCCATCCACAACAAAGCATAGGAAAGCGCGTCTTTCGCTCAAACTCAGAACTTCATTATGCTCTATGCTCGGTGTGAGCCTGATGTTGACTGTTGCCCATTCTGCGCAGTCACAGGATAAGAAAGAGTCAAGCAGCGAAGACATAGCGACGGAGGGGCCATCCGCAATCCAGGCTCCTGCTGCGGCGTCCCCTGCGCCTCCGTTGATCCCCGCAGACAATGGTTTCTTTCACCGGCTTGGGCGCGCTTATATAGCGGACTGGGCCGGCAATGGGCCTGGAACTGAAACCAAGGAACCGCGACGCGGGACCCCTGCTCCTCTGTCTTCGCCTCCATATCCCGCGGCCGACTGGCCCATCGGCGGTACTCCCACCATTGGCGTCCCCGATGGCCAGACCTATCCGCTCATGGAAGCGATCAACAAAAATAAGAGCAAGACGAAACTTTATGGGTGGCTCGAAGTGGGAGCCAACGGATCAACGAACAACAAGACGAACGCATCCAAAGGCATTCCATCCAACTATCCTTCCGCCTACGATGAGTACGCCAATACGATCCAATTGGATCAAGCGGCGCTCTATTGGGAGATACTGCCGAACACGGCACAAGCCGAGCATTTTGACTGGGGCTTTCGTCTGGCAGCTTTATTCGGCGTTGACTATCGATTTACAACCGCGAAAGGTTTGTTGAGCCAGCAATTGCTCGTCAAGAACAGCGAGTATGGCTTTGACCCTGTCATGGCCTATTACGACGCGTATTTTCCGCATGTAGGGAAGGGAATGGACGTGCGCGTCGGAAGATACATTTCGCTTCCGGATATCGAAGCGCAACTAGCACCCAATAACTACACTTACTCCCATTCGATCTTGTATACGTTCGATTGCTACACCCAGACAGGTGTGAACGCCCCGGTTAAAGTAAACGATCATCTCACGGTGCAGGCTGGGCTTTCTCCCGGCTGCGATGTCATGCCTTGGACAA
>CAILBQ010000599.1 GCA_903832475.1 uncultured Acidobacteriota bacterium
CCTTCTCCGGCAACCGCGCCGGCATGTCCGACGACGAGGGCGCCAAGAACTGCATCATCGGCCTCAAACGCCTCAAGCCCATCATCGAAGACTCCGGCGTCACCCTCAACATGGAGCTGCTCAACAGCAAGCACGACCACCACGACTACATGTGCGATCACACCGCCTGGGGCGTCAAGGTCATGGAAGAAGTGAACTCACCGCACATCAAATTGCTCTACGACATCTACCACATGCAGATCATGGAAGGAGACCTGGTCACCACCATCACCACCAACGCCAAATGGCTCGGCCACTTCCATACCGGCGGCGTCCCAGGCCGTCACGAGCTCGACGAAACCCAGGAAGTCAACTGGCCCTGCGTCATGCGCGCCATCGCCGCCACCGGATTTCAAGGCTACGTAGCGCATGAATTTGTTCCCACAAAAGACCCGCTGACCTCCCTGCGCCAGGCCGTCGATCTTTGCGACGTTTAGGCCTTCCGTCGGGAAATATTCCCAAAAACTGGCCATCGCATCCAAAACATGGTTAGATGAAAGCAGGCTGCTTCCCCCTCGGTCTGCAAGAAAAACCAATTGGTAACTCAGCGTTTACAGTACTTTGGCATCAGTAATGGTTTACTCGGTACCATTGATCGAAGTGCTCAAACGGAAGTGGCATTCAAAAACTAAGCCTGATATAGACAATGAAATAAGCAGAATTGTGTCGCCTTCAATGGCTGCCCTTTCGCAAAAATACCCGGGGCCAGATCGCCCCTTGCTTCTCTGCACTGTTTCTTGCCACGGAATCACAAGCAGTGCAGTCAGAATGCAGGCACGCTGAGCAAAACATTTGCAGGTGCCCTCGAAATGCCTCTGCTGCATCGCGGAGTCGCACCAACCTTCGGCCTCCGCAAGCTCACCGAAGGAAACGATTCGGGGAACAGCGATCTTGATCGCACAGTTTCATTCCCTCGAATCTGACAACTTTGAATCAGCATTTATGGAGACCATCGCAATGGCCGCTGTCAGGAAATCCCTCGTTGTTCCCGGTTCGCACCCTCAGTCCCAAGCCAACGTCTATTCGTGGAACGCCCATTTCCTGCGCCGCCGTTGCTCTGCCCAGACCGTCTTTGTTGCTTTGGCACTTTCCGTCGCCGGGCTTGCGTCCTTGAATGCGTCTGCCCAGGTCAACGTCACCACCTGGCACAATGACATCGGCCGCACCGGCCAGAATCTCAACGAGACCATCCTCAACACCTCCAACGTGAACAGCACCACCTTCGGCAAGCTGTTCTCACAGCCCGTCGACGGGCAGGTCTACGCGCAGCCGCTCTACCTTTCCGGCATCACCGTCAATGGCGCGACCCACAACGTCATCTTCATCGCCACCGAGCACGACTCCGTCTACGCCTTTGACGCCGACAGCAACGGCGGTTCCTCAGCATCGGCTCTTTGGCATGCGTCCATGCTGGCCACCATGCACGGCGCGGCCGCCGGCGCGACCACCGTTCCTTCCGCCGACGTCGGCTCCGATATTAATCCTGAAGTCGGCATTACCGGCACGCCGGTCATCGATCCCACCACCGGCACCATCTATCTGGTGAGCAAGTCTCTCGAAAACGGGAGCGCCATCCAGCGCCTGCATGCACTCGACGTTACTACCGGCCTGGAGAAATTCGGTGGTCCTGTCGTCGTCACGGCCACCATCAACGGCACCGGCAACGGCAGCGTGAATGGCAAACTGACCTTTGATCAGCTTTGGGACAATCAGCGTCCCGGTCTCCTCCTGCTGAATGGCATCGTCTACATCGGATTCGCGGCCCACGGTGACAACGGCCCCTGGCATGGGTGGATCCTCGGCTACAACGCCGCGACGCTCAAGCAGACCGGTGCCTACAATGCCTCGCCCAACGGCACCGGCAGCGGCCTGTGGATGTCCGGCGCCGGCCTCGCTGCCGATCAGCTCGATCCCGTCAACAAGCCCTTCGGCCGCATGTTCGTCGCCACCGGCAACGGCGACTATAACGCCTCCAAGCCCTACACCAACGCCATGGATTACGGCGATACGCACCTCAATCTGGATCTCACCAACGGAAACCCCACCGTCACCGACGAGTTCACGACAAACCAGCAGGCTTCGCTTAACTCCGAGGACGGCGACGTAGGCTCTGGCGGATTGATGGTGGTCCCCACGCAGACAGGAACTTATTCTCATCTCGCCGTGCAGGCCGGCAAAGGCGGCACACTCTACCTGCTCAATCGCGACAACCTCGGCGGTTACAACACCACCACCGATCAGGCACTGCAGGAGCAGGCGTACGCCGTTGGCAACGTCGGTGTCTGGAGTTCGCCCGCGTACTGGAACGGCAACGTCTATATGTGGGGACGGTTCGACTATTTGAAGTCCTTCACTCTGTCGAATGGTAAGCTCTCAACCGCCCCCACCAAGTCCGCCAATCAATATGGATTCCCCGGCGCAACCCCGTCCATCTCCGCCAACGGAGCTTCTGAAGGCATCGTCTGGACCATTGACTCAGAAACCTACGCCAGCAACACGTCGGCAATCCTCGAAGCCCATGACGCTTCCAACGTGGCGACTCTGCTCTACAGCAGCTCCAAAAATACGGCACGCGACCACGCCGGCGTTCCCGTGAAGTTCACCGTGCCGACCATTGCCAATGGCAAGGTTTACGTCGGCACCCAGACCGAGGTCGATATCTACGGCCTGCTCGCCGGCACCACCCAGGCGGCTTCGCCCGTCTTCTCGCCCGGCACAGAAAGCTTCTCCGGATCGGTCAGCGTGACCATCACCGACTCTACCGCCAGCTCGACCATTTACTACACCACCGACGGATCAACCCCGACCACTTCCTCCGCGGTTTACAGCGGGCCCATTACCGTCACATCGACAGAGACCATCAGCGCCATTGCCAGCGCCAGCGGCAAGCTGCAGAGCGCGGTCACCAAGGCCACCTATACAGCCATCTCGCAAACCGCTGCTCCCGTCTTCAGCGTAGCGGCCGGCACCTATGCCGCTGCGCAGACCGTTGCCATTACCGACTCATCCTCGGGCGCGAAAATCTACTACACCACCAATGGAACGACCCCCACGACGTCCTCTACGCTCTACTCTGCTCCAATCACGGTAAGCGCAACAGCCACCATCGAAGCCATCGCCGTCGCTACGGGCTTGACCACCAGCCCCGTCGCCTCCGCCACCTATACCATTCAGGGCGGACCCAACGGCATCAACTTCCCGCAGGGCTTTGCCGCTTCCACCGGTCTCGTCTACCTCAACGGCAGCGCCCAGTTGAATGACACTCGCCTGCAGTTGACCAACGGCCTGATTGCTGAAGCCGGCTCCGCCTGGTACATGACTCCGGTGAATATCCAGAACTTCACCACCGACTTCACCTTCCAGCTCTCCAATCCCAACGCCAACGGCATCACCTTCGCTATTCAGAACACCGGCAGCTATAACGCCCTGGGCGGCAATGGCTACCAGTTGGGATACGCACCGATCAAGAAATCTGCAGCCGTCAAATTCGATCTCTATAACGCCGCCGGCGAAGGCCCCGACTCCACCGGCCTTTACCTCAACGGCGCCAACCCCACCGTCCCTGCCATCAACCTGACGGGTTCAGGCATCAACCTGCACAGCGATGACACCATGGACATTCACCTGGTCTACAACGGCACCACGCTGACCATGACCATCACGGACATGGTCACTTCCGCTGTGTACACCACCAGCTGGACCGTCAATCTCCCTTCCACCATCGGCAGCAATACCGCCTACGTCGGATTCACCGGCTCCACCGGTGGCCAGACTGCCAGCCAGAAGATCCTTACCTGGACCTTCACCAGCGGCACAGCGACCACCACCCCCACCGCCGCCACGCCCACCTTCTCCGTGGCCGCTGGCACCTACAGCGCGGCGCAAACGGTGACCATCGCCGACGCCACTACCGGCGCGAACATCTACTACACCACCAACGGAACAGCACCCACGACTTCGTCCACACTCTACTCCTCCGCCATTACAGTGAGCGCCACGGAAACCATCCAGGCTATCGCCGTAGCTTCCGGATACAACAACAGCGCAGTCGCCAGCGCCGCTTACACCATCAGCGCCGCGCCCACGGCCGCGACCCCCACCTTCTCCGTAGCCGCCGGCACCTACTCTGCCGCGCAATCGGTGACTCTAGCCGACACCACGACCGGCGCGAAAATTTACTACACCACCAACGGCACGACACCGACGACTGCTTCCACTCTGTACTCCTCCGCCATCACCGTCAGCGCCAGCGAGACCATTCAGGCCATAGCCGTCGCCTCCGGGTACAACAACAGCGCCGTGGCCAGCGCCGCCTACACCATCAGCACTACGCCGCCCGTCATCAACTACCCCAGCGCCTTCACCGCCGCCAAGCTCAACCTCTATGGCACTTCTATCGTGAATGGCGCGCTCGTGCTCACCAACGGAAGCTCCGGCGAATCCAACATCGCCTGGTATACCACCCCCGTTAACGTGCAGAAGTTCACCACCGACTTCACCTTCACTGAAACCAGCGCTAGCGCCGACGGTTTCACCTTCACACTTCAGAACGCTGCGGCGGGTGTGTGGGCCATCGGGGGCAACGCCTACGAACTCGGCTACGGCGGCATTCCCAACAGTCTCGCGGTCAAATTTGACCTCTACAACAACAGCGGCGAAGGCACCGACTCCACCGGCTTCTTCACCGCCGGCGCCATCCCCACCGTGCCCGCTCTTGACATGACCAGCAGCGGGGTCAACCTCCACGCCGGCCATAGTCTCCATGCCCATCTCACCTATGACGGCACTACTCTGACCCTCACCCTCACCGATCTCACCACCAACGCGGTCTTCACCGCGTCCAAGGCCATCAACATCCCCACCACGGTCGGAGCTAATACCGCCTATGCAGGCTTTACCGCCGGCACCGGCGCCCTCTCCGCTACCCAGACCGTCACGAGCTGGACCTACACCGTTAACTAATTCGTCTCAACCTGGCAACAGAAAGGGCGCCCGCAGCGGCGCCCTTTTTGTTGGAATGTCATCCTGACGAAGTGAAGGATCGGCGTTTGCTCTTGCGGAGCAGCACCATCTGTCTAGACACAGGATGCGTCCTCTGCATCCGCCTTGCCTCTGCGGCGTAGCTGTTGCTTACGTCGACAGTTCTTAGGCCGCCACCGGATCCAACGCCACCGGCAGCCGCATCTCCACCACCAGCCCGCCGTCTGACGCATTCAAAGCCTTCACATACCCGCCATGCAGCCGTATCGCGCGCTCGGTAATGGCCAGCCCAACGCCATACCCACCCGTCGACCGCTGCCGGGAGAGATCCAGCCGATAAAACGGCCTGAAAATCGATTGCAGCGCCGCTTCCGGCACCCCCGGCCCATGATCCCGAACCCGCAGCACGACGTAATGATCTCCCAGCCGGTTCTCTTCCCTGACGGCAATGTCCACCGAGGTCCCTTCTGCGGTATACGCGATCGCATTGCGCACCACGTTCTCGATTGCACGTCCCAGCAGCTCTGGACTGCCCAGCACCACCCCGCAGAAATCAGTCGCGCCGCCGTCTTCAAAATTCACCCGGCATCCGCGCTGCTCCGCCTCGTATCCCACATCCGGCAGCAGATCGCGAATCACCTCGCGCACCGCAACTCGCTGCCGGTCCGGCAAACGAGTCGTCGACTCCAGATGCGACAGACTCAGCAACTGCCCGATCAATTCATTCAGCCGCCCGGTCTCGCGTTCAATCCGGTCCAGCTGCGGCTCCATTCCCGGCTGCGCTTCTTCCCGCGCCAGCTCCAGCGCCACGCTCAGACGCGCCAGCGGAGACCTCAACTCGTGTGAAACATCCCGCAGCAGCAGCATCTGCGCATCCACCATCGTCTCCAGCCGCTCCGCCATGTCGTTGAAGTCATACACCAGCCCCCACAGCTCATCGCCCGTCTTGGTTGTCGATCTCCCCTTGGGCCACTTGGCCCGCGCCCGCAGATTGCCCGCCGCCAGCTGACGCGCCGCCTCGCGCAGCGACCCAATCGGACGCGTAATCACCATCGTGATCCCAAACGTCACCAGCACCGAAATAATCAGCCCGATCAGCAGCCGGGGCAGCATCTCCCGGTAGGGTATGTAAATGTGCGTGGGATAGGCCCCGCGCATCAGGTACGCATAGGTCTGGCCCTTGGCGTTCTTCACCTGCAGACCTACCTCGTAGGTCTTGCCATGCCGCTCCGGCATCAGCCAGCCTTGCTTCATCAAGCGGTTGTACAGCGGACGATAAATTCCTTCATCCACCTGCTGGCACAAGACCTTCCCGCTGGGATCGAACAAAATCGCGGACCCCGCCGGTGGACTCTGTTCCTCAATCGGAAATGTATTCGGAACCGCACCCAGCGCTGCGCAGCCGCCCTTTTCATAGGCGTCAATCGACAGCTTGCCGTTTGAAATCAGCATCCCGAACATGGAGGTATACACCGCCTCCTCCGATTCGAACTGATTGCTCAGGATGAAGATGGTGCAGACAAGGATGAGAAATTCAGTCAGCCAGAAGGAGAGGAATATCTTGGTGAACGTGCTTCGCATAAAACCTCAGCCCTCTCGCCGCAACGGTGGGCCCGCGTCCAGCTTCGCGTTCGGGTGCGGGCTTTGAACCACCGGCAGCGCCAGCTGGTATCCCACCGACCGGATCGTCTTGATCTGGTCGCCCAGGTTCGCCGCATCGTCCAGCTTCCGCCGCAGCCGGCTAACATGCATGTCCAGGCTGCGATCGAATGGATTGAACTGCCGGTCCAGCACACACTCCGTCAAATGCTCGCGCGTCAGGATCTGCCCCGGAGCCTCCATCAGCGCTCCCAGCAGCTCAAACTCCACATTGGTCAGATCCAGCTCCACGCCATTGCATACCACCGTCCGTGCCCCGGAATCCAACTCAATCCCCGCGACGGAGAGATGCTTGATCGCCGGCCTGGCCGGGGCATTGGCCGCACTCCGCCGCAGAATCGCCCGTATCCGCGCCAGCAATTCCCGCGGATTGAAGGGCTTGGGCAGATAGTCGTCCGCCCCGATCTCCAGCCCCACAATGCGGTCGATATCCTCGCCGCGCGCCGTCAGCAGCAGCACGCTCACCTGCGAACTTGTCCGCAGCCGCCGCAGCACTTCAAAGCCATCCAGGCCGGGCAGCATCACGTCCAGCAGCACCATGGCATAATCGCCCGTCAGCGCCCGC
>CAILBQ010000600.1 GCA_903832475.1 uncultured Acidobacteriota bacterium
CTCTCCTGAAAATTGCTGCTCATTCCCACGCCTGCACCGTTTCTGTTTGGAATCTGTGCTTCCATGCGGTGCAGCATGTCGATCCATTGCGGAAACCCTGGCCACGGGACCGGGTTGTTCCCTTCACGTCAGTTACTACAGTCGGACTGAGGAAAATGTCGCTTTTAGCACGCTTTTTGCTGATTTCCTGGCAAAACCCGCTACTTTCGGAAATCGTTTTCTAGAGTGCAACTGAAAGCGCTTACTTTTGAACGCCCGAATCCTATCCAACCTCCGTAAACACTGTCAACACAAAAATCAATCGAAGGTTGGAGCCGCACGAAAATCGCCCACAAATGGCCGGGTTTTCTGCGGCTTATCTTCCTTTGTAAAGCCTTTTATCTCGAATAGCTGTGATCCATGACCGCCGTCAACAAAGTTCGGGTAAACGGTTGCTTCACAGTCCCACCGAAATGGGAATTTTGCCGGCAACGATGCCTCACTGAGCGTCCTTACTCGAATGCGTCCCGTTCAATTCCGCCGAACGGGTAAACTCCGCCTTCGACTCCACCTCTTTGCCCTCCCGGTGCAACACCCGCGCCAGAAGGTAGTGGTACGCCGCGCTATCTGGCGTCGTTTCCACCGCGGCCCGAAATTCCTTCTCCGCCTCCGCCAAGCGATCTTTGGCCACGTACGCGTTCCCCAGTTGCTCGCGAATCTTCGCATCGCCCGGCGAAATCTTCACCGCCTGCTCCAGCAATGGAAGCGCCCCATCGGCATCTCCCTGCTCCACCAACACGGTCCCCAGGTTGAGCAGTGGCTGCTCGCTGGGATGTGCTGCTCCTTTTTGCCACTCAATCGCTGCGCGAAACGCCTGGATCGCCTCTTCGGTCCGATTCAAACCCTCATACGCCAGCCCCAGGTTGTCCCCCGCCTTCACGGTCCGGGGCGCAAGCTGCAGCGTCTTTTGAAAACACTGCAGCGCATCTTTGAATCGCTGTTCGGTGTATCGGATTCGCCCCAATCCGTACCAGGCATCGGCATCCTTGTCATCCATCCGCACCGCGCGCAGCATCCAGCGATCCGCATCGTCCATATCGCCCAGCAGCACATACGCGTCGCTCACGTGCTTCAGCTCCTTCGAATTGGGTACGCGCAGTTTCGCCGCCTCCGTGTACTCCGACAGCGCGTCCTTCGGTTTATTCAGACGCAGCAGCGTGTAAGCCAGCAGGTATGCCGCATCTGCTGATTTCGGATCCGCCTTAATTGCTTCGCGCAGCGCCGGCTCGGCCTCTCGGAAAGCCTCGCGACCCACCAGCCCGCGAGCCCGCTCCAGGGGTGAAGCTTCCGCCGGTGGCAGCGACTCAATCTGGATTGGCTCCTGGACCGCTCCTGCCAATGGCCGCCAACTCAGCCCTGCCAGAACCAGCATCGCAAGCCAGCGCTTCCTGTCCCGCCTCTTCCGCAACATGCCGCTCCGCTCTGCCAGAATTTGAACCATTCCGTTCCGAAGTATACCCACTCGCTTCCTGCACCGCCGTCGCCGCCATCTCCATGAACCACCGGATCACACGCCCTGCTTCTACGTTCTTTCCGCCCATCGCCGCCCGCGTGAGGCATTTCTTCCCCTCTTCCCGCCGTCTTCAGTGAACGAGCAACAAGGCAGCTCTCGACAGGAGAAATCATCATGTGGTCCAAGTTCAAAGCACTCCCCGTCCTTCCCAAGGTCCTCATTATCGTTCTGGTTCTCGGACTTCTCTATAAGGCGAGCAGCTCGCACCCCCGCTATTCCTCCGGCAATCTAAGCTACGCAGCGGACGACAGCGGAGCGACGGCGCGTGAAGCAAGCACCGACACCCGCGGCAGCTCCGCGAATCAGCAGGCCCTCTCCCAATTCAGAGCCGAGCAGGTCCAGCTCCAGGCCCGCGCTGCACAATGCGAACGCGAAATGACTGACGCCACCAACCGCCAGGCCATGGCTGCCATGAACGGCCAGTTCTACAACAACCGTCCTCCCTGCGAAGCACAGATGCCCGCCTACATCGCCCGCGAACCTACCTGGAAACCGAAATCTACCGCCTTCAAACCGGCGACCGCTTTTCCTCGATGACCGAGATCACCGGCGTCCAGGTCGGCTCCCGCGGCGATACCCCGTCCTATCGCACCAACTCCAACGATGGCACCCGCGCGGTTGAAGACTGGGACCGGGCTGCCGTCCGCGGAACCTCCCTCTACAACGATGAAGACGGCGAACAGCACGAACTCCCTACTCGGGATTACTACTTCCGCGATCGGTCCAGCGGACAGATCATCAGCTCAAGCCAGCCCAACCCGCCCAACGACGGCCGCGACTACGAGCATTTTCAGCCCGTTCGCCGCCCGCAGTAGCTTGCACCGTGCTTCGGCACAACGCCTCACGTTTTGTGGCCGAAAAGACCAGCCACCTTGCCAACCTGTGCGGCACGGAACACTTCACCCCGTGCCGCCCTGCTAGCTTGAAAAAGTGACGACGTCCACCCCATGGCGAAAGCTGTTCCTGCTGGTTTGCCTGACGCTCCTTCCCTGCGATCGCCCTGCCCACGCCTACTCCCTGCTCACCCACGAGCAGCTCATCGATCTCACCTGGAAAGACTCCATCGTCCCCCTCTTGCTGAGCCGCTACCCCACCCTCACCCCGGCCCAGCTCGAACACGCCCGCGCCTACGCCTACGGCGGCTGCGTTATCCAGGACATTGGCTACTACCCCTTTGGCGACGAATCCTTCTCCAATCTCACCCACTACGTCCGCTCTGGCGACTTCGTCGTCAATCTCTTTCGCAACGCCGGCAACGCCGATGAACTGGCCTTCGCCGTCGGCGCGCTCTCTCACTACATCGGCGACAGCATCGGACACTCCCAGGCCACCAACCTCGCCGTTCCCATCGAATTCCCCAGGTTGCGCGCGGAATATGGATCAGTCGTCAGCTACGCCGAGGGCGAACACCAGCATGTGCAGACGGAATTCGCCTTCGACATTGACCAGGTCGCACACCATCACCTTGCTCCCCTCCGCTGCCTGCGTCACATTGGCCTCGAAGTCCCTGTCCGCCAGCTCGCCCTCGCCTACTACCAGACTTACGGTCTCACCGAAGACTTCTCCGGAACCCGTGGCCGCCGCTTCAACGTGCGCGCCTATCGTTTCGCCACGCGAACCTTCATCCCTCGCATCGCCTACGCGCTAACCATATTGCATCGACGCAGCGAACCCGCCGAGCCCAATACGCCCGAGGTCGCGGAGATCGAAAAGGAAATAGCTCATATCTCCGCCGAAAACAACTGGGAAGCCTACCGCCGACACGCCGGCATCGGCACCTACACCCTCGCCGGAATTCTCTTCATCCTGCCCAAGTTCGGCCCGCTCAAACTGGCCGCCGTCAAGGGCCCTACCCCCGCGACCGAAGCCGACTACATGCACAGCCTCTACAACTCTTCGCGAGCGCTCCACGGCCTGCTCGCCCGCTTCACCCCGCCGCCCACCACCAGGCCGACTGCGCAAAGCGCCGCGGCTGCCGACGTCCATTCCCAGCCCCCGCCATCTCATCCGCTTCCCGCCAACCCGGCTGCCAATCAGGACGTGCCGCGCCAGTCGCGCGACCCTCGCCATCCTCTCAAGAACCGCGACCTCGACACCGGCAATGTCGTCCAACCCGGCGGCTATCCCCTGACTGACTCCACCTACGCCGACCTGCTGCATCGCCTGACTCGCACGCCCACCCAGCCCATCCCGCCCGGGATCAAGCAAGATATCCAGCTCTACTACGCCAACCTCGCCCTGCCCATCACCACGAAGAAAGACCCGCAGCGCTGGGCTGAAGTAAAAGCCGACCTAGCCACACTCGCCACCATGCCCACCAGCCGCGAACTCGAGCCCTACACCACCTACGGCGAAGACACAACCGACGACCTCCAATAGCACCGTAAACGTAAATCCATTCAGCACAGAACCCGACCCTGCACCTCGTCGGGACGAACAACGATCCAGGTGTATCCAGCGATCCCAATGCCCTGTTAAAACTTGAATGGGTACATTGGCGGTCCCGGCGGTTGAGTGCTCGGTTCGTCAACACAAGGACTTCTCGTTACTAATCCGGCGAGTGGACGCACCCCTACGAGCAGGCTGGAACAGCTTGTATCCCGATATCGGGACGGCCCCAGGAGGTCAGGCCGCGAGACATATAGCATTCGCACTGGACAGGTCTTTGCGCTCCCCCTGGGCGAGCCTCAACCGCTACCGTATGAGCGGATTGTTTCCGATAACTCGTCAGACGCGCCGGGGCAGGAGCACCAACTCGGCCGCTTCCTCAGCATCTTTGAGCAGCGTCTTGCGTGGCGTTCCTATTTGAGCACGCATGGTCAGCCCACGCGCTAGATCAGTGACTTGGATCGCGCGCGCAGATGCGGGAAAGTCAGATGGGATTTCTCCCGCGCTGATCCCATCCCGAAAACGGCGCTCCAGCAGCGCCGCGCCTCCCGTAGCTGCGTTTTGCAAAAATCGTTGAACCTCAGCATCGTTCACAAGCGGAGCGACGCAAATCAGAAGGCAGCCCCAGGCAGACCCTTTCTCCGTCGCACTCTCGACGTTGTACTTGAGGAAGCCCGCAATCGAGTCGCGAAGACTCTGTGGCGCGAGAAGTGCCTTCGCGGCTAATGCGCCCTTCCTCTCTGCGTACGCCTTGAGGACGCGCAAGAATATCGCCCGCTTGTCCCCAAAGACGGCGTATAGGCTAGGCCGTCCCACGCCCATCCCGGCGACGAGATCGTCAATGGTCACCCCGTCATAGCCCTTCGACCAGAAAACCTGGGTCGCCTTTTCGATCGCCCCCATCTCGTCGAAGCTGCGCGGCCGTCCTCGCGGCTTTGCGATATTTGCAACCATTTAGTTCAAAACTCCTTGACACGCCCTTCTCACTAATATACAACCAAATAGTTCGATATTCGCAAACTGGCTTTGGCTTCGCGCTTCTCTCCGATTCTATTTCCCTGTTGCCCAATGCCGAGGTGGGTTCCGCATAAGAAGCGTGTGCTCGACTGCTCGACTTTCGCAAGTAACCAACAACGTAAGAAGGAGAACAGCATGATCGAAAGTGTCTTGATAACCGGCGCAAATGCCGGGCTTGGTAAAGAGACTGCCAGACAGTTGGCATTGAGACAAGAGACAAAAAGGGTAATCCTCTTTTGCAGAAATCGAGCGAGGGCAGCAGCAGCAAAGAAAGAGCTTGAGGAGAACACGGGGAAACGAATTTTTGAGGTCGTTATCGGGGATGTCACGGATGCAGATTCCGTAAGAAGAGCGGTAGAAGACATCAGGGAACCGATTGATGCGGTGGTTTTGAATGCAGGTGGAGTGGTCGGGAAAGCGGCTGCGAACTCTACGCCTTCCGGGATGAATCAGTTGGCTGCTACGAACATTCTAGGCAACGTGGTCCTAGTGGATGAATTGATCGAACGGGACAACTTGAGGAAGGCGGCTCTAGCGGTCAGTGCCGAAGCTGTTCCGGGCGTAAAGATGCTCGGAGTAAAACGAGTCTTAACGAGCACTTCTTCTGTTGATGAGTTTACCGCTGTTCTTGATGGATCGTATTTCGGGAAGAAGTTCGTGGCACTGAATGCATACTCTTATGTCAAGTACGCCGAGACCATGTGGGCTTTATCCATGGCAAGACGGCACCCCAGGCTGAAGTTCGTTGTTGTGAGCCCAGGGAATACAAGAGGAACTCAGGCGGCAGAGAGTCTTCCGCCGCCAATGCGGTTCATGCTGAACTACGTGATGATGCCTATCGTCTTTCCGTTGATGGGCGAAATGGTGCATCCGCTCGATGTAGGTGCAAAGCGCTTCGTAGACGCCATCTCGGATGAGCGATACAAGAGCGGCGTCTTCTATGCCAGTAAAGAAGGCAAGTTATCGGGGGAACTGGTGGACCAAAGTTCCTTCTTTACTGATTTGAAAAACACTTCCTTTCAAGACAACGCCAACGAAGCAATTCACCGCTTCATACGCTAGGCGCTCCGAACGACTGTCTCACAGGGCAAATGTTCGCTTCTGCTCAAGGGAAGTTCTCAGGCCTATCGAGGTGCAGCACCACCCACAACAACCACGACCGCGCCAGACAAGGAAGCCGGGTGGGAGATAACCTTCGCCAGTCACGTGGCCCTAGGTAACGATAAACGCCATTCCCGTCAGAAGAGATTCTGCATTGGAGCGTCTTCGTTGATGCAATTATCGAGCCTCCTTCAAACAACGGAGGATCGCCGAGAGATGACTACGCGCCTACCTAAAAAGTTCGTCGCGCGTTCTGAACGAGAACGACTCAGTAGCATGGAAGAGCTTCCTGCCTCTCGCCCACCGCGAAACCGCACTCGGGTGGCAGAAAACATTTACACTGGTCCCGGAGTCGACCATGCCCTTCTTCCGATCCGCCCTTGCTCCTCTGGCTCTCTTCGCCTCGCTCGCGCTCATCGCTCCAGCCCAGCAGATGCGCCCGCCCGCTGTCCCGCTGATCGCGCACAATCCCTACTTCAGCGTCTGGTCCATGGAAAACAACCTCACTGACGGCCCCACCCGCCATTGGACCGGCGCCGAGCAGCCCTTCACCGGCATGGTACGTATCGACCAGAAAACCTACCGATTCATGGGCCGCTGGCCGGAAGAGCTCCCTGCCCTGCATCAGGCATCCGTCGCAGTTACACCGACGCATACACGCTATACCTTCGACGGCAGCGGAATCGCCCTCGAGCTCACCTTCCTCACGCCCGCCCTTCCCGACGATCTCGACGTCCTATCCCGGCCCGTCACCTACATCACCTGGACCGCTCACTCCACGGACTCAGCCAGCCATGATGTCACCGTCTTCCTCGACGTCGACCCCCGCATTGCCGTCAACACTGGCGACCAGCCAGTCGTCTGGGGACGCTCTCACGTTGGCGACCTGTCCATCCTCAATGTCGGCTCCCGCGACCAGCAGCCCCTCAACCGCAGCGGCGACAACCTGCGCATCGACTGGGGCTATTTCCACCTCGCCGTCCCAGACTCCGAACAGGCCCAGCTGGATGAGTCCGCGACCGCCATCGATGATTTCGCCCAAGTCTCACCCAACGCACGTCACCACGCCGGCGATGAATTGGATATGCCGCTCTCGCCCGACAACGGCGCGGCGCACCTCGCCGTCACCCTGCGACTCGGCCAGGTCAGTTCCTCGCCTGTTGCCCGCCACGTCCTCGTCTCCTATACGCAAGGGCCGGCCATCGAATTCCTCGGCCGCCGCCTCAAGGAGTACTGGCAGCGCAACAACATGCCCGTCGACCAGCTTATCCAGACCGCCGAGCACGACTACACGAGCCTTGAAACCCGCAGCCTGAAATTCGACGCCGACCTCACCGCCGACCTGAAAACAGCTGGAGGCGATCAATACGCCAACCTCGCCATCCTCGCCTACCGCCAGACCCTCGCGGCCCATGGCCTGGTCGCCGATATCGACGGCCTCCCCATGTCGTTCCCCAAGGAAAATTTTTCGAACGGCTGCATCGCCACCGTCGACGTTCTTTATCCCTCCGCGCCCTTCTTCCTGCTCCTGAACCCCAAGCTCCTCGAAGGCCAGCTCAAGCCGGTCTTCGAATACGCCTCTCTCCCCCGCTGGAAGTGGCCCTTCGCTCCTCACGACCTCGGCCAATACCCCCTCGCGGACGGCCAGGTCTACGGCGGCGGCGAACGCACCGAAGAAGACCAGATGCCCATCGAAGAAAGCGGCAACCTGCTTATCCTTGCCGCCGCTCTCGGCCAGGCCGAAGGCAATTTTCATTTCGCGCAGCAGTATTGGCCGCTGCTCACGAAGTGGGCTGACTACGTCCTCGAAAAGGGCCTCGATCCGGAAAACCAGCTCTCCACGGACGACTTCGCCGGTCACCTCGCCCACAACGCCAACCTCTCCATCAAGGCCATTGACGGCATCGGCGCTTACGCCAAAATGGCCAGGGCGCTCGGCAAGAACGATGTCGCCGAAAAATACTCGGCCAAAGCCAGAAAAATGGCCTCTCAATGGGAGGAGATGGCTAAAGATGGCGACCACTACAAGCTGGCCTTCGACAAGCCCGGCACCTGGAGCCAGAAATACAACCTGGTCTGGGACGACCTGCTTGATCTGAAGCTGTTTAACCCCCAGATCAAGCGCACCGAACTCGCCTTCTACCAGACCAAGATCAACAAGTATGGCCTGCCGCTCGACGTGCGCAAGACCTACACCAAGCTCGACTGGCAGATCTGGACGGCCACCATGGCAGATTCGCAGCCGGAATTCGACAAATTCATGGCCCCGATCGCCCTGTGGGTGAACGAAACATCTTCACGCGTACCGATGACGGACTGGTACGACACCATCAGCGGCAAGCAGATCGGCTTCCAGGCGCGCTCGGTCGTCGGTGGAGTCTACATCAAGGCGCTCGCCAACCACCAGATCGCCGCCAAATGGCAGGCTAAGGCCGGCAACTAGAGACTCGCGCGCGACAATATGCTCGTTGGGAAAAACGCTTTTCTAGCGGGGATAACAGTTCAGATTCAAGCCGCACAAGAATGGTTGCTCATGCGTTTCATTTTTTTAAAAAATATTCTGCTGGCAGCTCCCGCGCTTAATCGCCCAGAATTTTGGCCTATTCGCATCGTGATGACCCCTCTGGACGAAAAGAAAGCGGCTGGGGCTCCGAAGTTCCCAATTCTGCGCCGAGGCCTCCTTGCAATTTGACCGAGAATGAGCTGATGCGCCCACGACCGCAAAAAATCCGGCTCGCAGCAGTGCTCGGATTGCTCGCTGTGCTCTTCACCCTCCGCGCCACACCTCAGAAGCCTGCGCATATCGACTCCATCCTTATCCTCAAGAAAGCCCACCTGCTCGAGCTTCTTTCAAACGGCAAGGTAATTCAGATCTACAAAGTCGCCCTCGGCCAGGGTGGCCTCGCCCCCAAGCGCAAGCAGGGCGACGCCCTCACCCCGGAAGGCCACTACACCATCGACGCCCGCAACGCCGCCAGCCACTACCACAAGGCGCTGCACGTCTCTTACCCCAACGCCGAAGATCGCAAGCGCGCCGCCCGGCTTGGCGTTGCCCCTGGCGGAGACATCATGATCCACGGCCTGCCCAACGGCAAAGGCGCTATCGGCTCCGCTCACCGCCTCTACGACTGGACCCTGGGCTGCATCGCCGTCACCGACCAGGAAATTGATGGCATTTGGGAACAAGTGCCGGTAGGAACGCCTGTCGAAATCCGCCCTTGAAACCAGCAGCCTTTCAATGTTTCACTGGCCTACATTCCCGACCGTCCAGCATGCTAGGCTGAATTGGAGGAGTACGATCCATGGAAAATTGGCATGCCGCCCATTTCTACACGTCGCCGTATTTCGTAGTACCCCTGCTGGCGGTCATCTTTCTGGTCTGCATCCTGTACGGCACGCTGGGCGACCGCGAAAAATTCGACGACCAACCGCCCGATCCCAGCAGCCCCGCCCCCGGATCCCACTAAGATCCGTCAAATTTCTCGTAAACGGGCTTTATTCGCCTCTCGCGCGAACGGCCGTGGTGTGCCCTATGAGATTGGCCGCAGCATCCTGCCTGGGAGAGCTGCAGAGTCATCTCCCGCCCCCTACTGCGCATCAGGCGAGCACAGGCAATTCGGCAGAGAAGATTTTCATCGGAGTGATCCCTCGGGCGCGCAGGGTGCGCAGGGCCAGCGCGTCGTTGCGCTTTGCCAGGCGGAGTCCGTTATGGTCGGCGACCAGGGTGCAGTGGTACCAGCTCGGCGCGGCGACGCCGAGAGCGCGCAGCAGCAGAATCTGGCGGGCGGTCGATTTGAGCAGGTCGGCGCCGCGCACCACTTCCGTGATAGCCATGGCGGCGTCGTCTACGGCGCAGGCCAGTTGGTAGCTGGGAACTCCGTCGCGCCGCCACACCAGAAAATCTCCAAAATCGACGCCGGCAATAAAGCGCTGGGGGCCAAGATGCTGGTCGTAAAATTCCACGGCTGCGCCGTCGGTGACGCGAAATCGCCAGTTGGCAGATGCCGGGGCAAATCGGCTGGCCGTGGGGCCTGGTAGCTGGCCGGTTTCAGGGCTGAGGTGGCGGCAGGTACCCGGGTAAAGGGCTTCGTCATCTGCAGCAGCCGGGCCAGTGCCGCGCGCCGTATGACCTTCATGAGGAGCCAGAGCCGCGGTGGCCAATTCCTTGCGTGAGCAGCGGCAAGGGTAGAGATAGCCACGCCGCTGCAGGACGCGGAAGGCATCCTGGTAGATGGCCAGCCGCTTGCTTTGCTGGTAGGGAGCGTAGCGGCCGCCGTTGACAGGCTTGTCAGGGGACGAGTTGCCGGGGCCTTCCTGCCAGCGAATGCCCAGCCAGCGAAGATCTTCAAGGGCCGCTTCGGCATATTCGGGACGGCTGCGCTCCGCGTCCAGATCATCCATGCGCATGACCAGCGCGCCATTGGCTTTTTGTGCGCGCGTGTAGGCGGTCCAGAAGGTACGAGCGTGGCCGACGTGAAGATAGCCGGTGGGCGAAGGGGCAAGTCGTCCGCGATACACACCGGCGGCCTCGCTTGCGCGAGGGGTGGTGGAGGCCGTCAGCAGCTTGCCAGATGCCACGTTGTCAGTCTACGCAGAAAAGGTGCGAGTGCGACAGACAGTCTGTGTGGGCGAGATGAAGTGTGAGTATCAAAATCGGTTCGCGAGTGAAGGCAAGCCTGCGTGTGAAATTGAAACGCTATCCGCCTTGGCTGTTCACACTCGCGCGTGCTAATTCGAGTCGCTGTCGTGGCTGTCGTGGTCGGGATCGTCGTGATGGTGATGGCTGCGCTCTCGCGCTTCCTGCATAAGGTGGTCGGGATTTACCGACACCTCGACGATGTCGAGTTCATGGTGGTCGAGGTCGACGATGAGCATGCCTACCTGCTTGCCTTCATCGCGAACATAGATGAGTGTTTGCTGCTCGCCGCCGCGTGTGGTTTCGCGGATCATGCGCGACCAGCCTTTGCCGGTGCGCTGTTCGACCAGGCCAAGGAGTTCGTCGCCGTCCACCGGCTTGTCACTGGGATTGAAATTTTCAAAAGTGGCAAGGTGCAGGTTGCGAACGCCGCCATGGGTGGAAATTCTCGCAATGCCGCTCATCAAGCCAAGGAAAGGAATGCGTGTGGCGTGGGCGTGGTAGCGGGATTCGATTCCATGAACGATGGCGTCAAAGCCTCCGCCCGCGCCGCCGGCCGCAAGCAGAACGGCTGGAGTCATGATGGCGGCCAGTCCCAACGGCATGCCAATCGCGGTAAGCCAGCCGGGTTTCGATGAAGGGGAGGGCAAGGGTTGCGTCTGCATCATTTGGTAGCCTCTTTCTGCGCTTTCTTCATAGCATCCTTGGGAATGCCAAAGTTGCCGCCCAGCTTGCCCAGCACTTCGACATCAACGGGGCCAAGGATCAGCACCAGCGACAGCTCGCGGGGCTCTGCATCCAAAACGAACAAGCCCTGCAGTTTGTTATCAACCAGCTTCACGTAGACGTCGGTACCCTCAGCGGCGAGACCATCTTTACCTTTTTTGGTTCGTTCCCGCACCATGGGCGACCAGCTGGAGTTTTCAAAATACTTGCGCAGGCTGTCGAGATCTTCTGCCGAGTACGAGTGTTCCTTGTCGAACTCGTATTCGCGGACGTAGACGCCCTGCAGGTTCTGAATCATCTGCCGGACCGCCTGCTCCTCCTTGTCTCCCTTATCCTCATCCTTGTCCATGAACTTGGAGGCGAAGGCCAGCATGGTTTTGTCCAGCGTGACTTCGGTGACATGCGAGGCCTTCGCCGCCAGCGTCTTCTCGACCGGCGAAGGGGCAGGCAATTGATCCTGCGCCCTGGCCATTGTCGCCCCAGCCATCGCCATGACGATGACCCAAACCCATATCCTGCTCTGCTTCATTGCTTCCTCTTCTCCCTTGCGGGGCAAAACTTTGCACAAACTTCGTGAATTACGGCTGCTTTGGGAGCGCCTTTTCGATCGGGCACAGTCTGGGCGACGCCTTTCAACCTGCGAAAAGCCATGTCGATCAGGCGCTACGAATTCCTCTGAAAACCTATCGTGCGTCTTCTGCCAAATGCTCGTTGACCTTGCCGAGCGTCCTGCTGGTAATGCGCAGGGCGATCATGACTTGCTCCGCCGCCTGCTGGCCTTTGCGCTGCTCGATCTGACGCTCGTGTTGCTCGTGATATACGGCGAAGCCGCCAAACAGAGCCGCCAGCAGGGCGGACGCGGCGATGCGCTGCAACATCCATCCGCGGCCATGTTGTGTGCGGCGGCGTGCCCGAGCCTGGGCAATCACGCGCGATTTGAGGCCGAGCGGGGCTTCGTGGCGGCGGATGGCCATGCGCAGCCGGTGCTCGAACTCGGCGATTTCGCGTTCCTCGCTCTTCCCGGATTTGGATCGTTCCTCAAAGTCCACGGACATACTCCTTCAACGTTCGTTCCGCCCGGATGCGCAACAGTTTCAGGCCGCGCTGCAAGTGGCTTTTCACCGTGGCGACGGGCGACTTCATCGTGATCGCAATCTCTTCCGGCGTGAGGTCTTCCTGGTAGCGGAGGACCAGCGCCGCTCGTTGCGATTCCGGCAAAGTTGCCAGCAATTCTTCGATGCGCGCGCTCAGGGAGGCTTCACCGTTCAGGGAAGAAGCTTCCATGAGTCCGTGCCGTTCATTCAACTCTTCCCACACATCCGTGGCCAGGCTGGCGGCATGAGTGCGTTTGCGCCGAAGCGCGTCAGACGACCGATGGACCGTGACCTGGCGCAGCCAGAATTTCACATGTGCCGCCGACTTCAACTTATGCAGACAACGATCCAGCTCCAGCAACACATCCTGGGCCAGTTCTTCGGCCAATCCCCGGTCGCCGGTCATGCGCCATGCAAGCGAGAAAACCATGGAAGTATGCTCCGCCACGAGGGATTCGAAGTCCAGCGCATTGGGTTCCACCGAATTGCCGTCCGGCTGCCGCTCTGCTGCATTCTGCCGGTTGGGGAACTCAATCATGCGCGTCTACTCTCTAATCCGCAAAACTTCACGGCGCGGGATGCAGAAGGGTACGAATTTTTTCAGGAATATGTTTCATGACATCGCCGTGAACGAGTCGCCGTTTAAGCTGTGTGCGAAGGTGGACCGGATGCCTGCGGATATCGAAAAGCTGGAAGCTGAACTGGATGCCGCTCAGAAGGACGCGGAGGCGCTAGTCCTGGGCCTGGACGAGACAACGGCAAACTGGACGCCGTCTACCGGCGGCTGGAGCGTTGCGCAGTGCCTGGATCACCTTGCCATTACAAATCGCGTGTACCTGGCTTCGTTGCAGGAGGCAGCAGACCGGGCACGTGCGCGGGGAAAGCTTCGCCGGGGTGCGGCTGTGCCGGGGTGGGCGGGGCGCTTGTTCCTTTCGGGCGTCGAACCGCCGGTCAAGCCGCGAACGCGATTCAGGGCTCCAGCCAATATTCAGCCGGCTCCTGCGCCGCGCTTGGCCGAGGCCTACGCAAGCTTTGCGGCTTCACAACAGCAGGTGCGCAGCTTTTTGGCCGCCAATGCGGACCTGGACCTGGCGGGAATTCGCTTTGTGAATCCGATCTTGCGCGGGATTCGATTCAGCGTAGCTACGGGACTGCACATCATTACCGCGCACGAGCGAAGGCATCTCTGGCAGGCGCGGGAGCTGCTGCGGCTTCGGGAAAGATCGACGGTGCATTGAAACAGGCTGGGACTTCAGCGAGGAGGGCGGAGTTCGTTAAAACAAGTCGGGAATGGAGTGGAAGGCGATGCGGGTGGGGGCGGCCTTGAAAGCGGTGAGCATAGTGGCGGGGGCAAGTGTCTGCATACCGTACTTGTGATTGAGGGCGTCCATGGTGGCGGCGAGCTTGGCGCGTTCTTCGCCGCCGTCCTGGGCGTCGAAGAGAGTGAGGGAATGCAAAGCGTTGGGGACCAGGCCGCCGAGGACGACGGCGACGAAGAAAGGCTCGTCGAATTTCTTTCCCTTGGGTCGAGTGTCCCAGAGCTTGCGCAGGGCGTTGATGAGGGTGGCGTTGTCCTGGCATTCGGTGAGCTTGGTTTCTGCGGACCATGTTTCGGCCTTGCTGGGTCCGAAGACGGTGGACCCACGAACCGGGGCGAGACCGACAAAGCTGAGGGAAACGCCGATGCGGCTGGCCCAGAGCCCCTCACCGCGCATGCGCATGGCGGCCTTGTGCAGCAGCTTATGAGCGACGGCCCAGGCAGAATCGGGATTGCGCAGTTCTGGGCCGAGGACGTGCTGGTGGCTCATGGATTTGGTGTGCTCGGCCTCCTGCATGTCGAAGTCTTCGCCGCGTAGCCAGTGCCAGAGACGCTCGCCCCACACCGATCCCCAGAGGTCGCCCGTCTGTTCCCGGCCGTGGTCGCTTTCGAGAACGCGGAAGAGGTCGGCCATGGACTGGATGCCGCGCTCGTTGAGACGTTTCTCGGTCTTGACGCCGACGCCGGGAAGGTCACGCAGCGCGAGGGTGAGCAGGGCGTCGCGGAGGACGTCTTTGGTCAGCGCGACCAGGCCGTCCGGCTTTTCCATGTCGCTGGCGATCTTGGCCAGGTAGCGGTTGGGAGCAAGGCCGACGGAGCAGCGGAGAGTCGATCCAACCTGGCTGCGAACGGCGTCTTTCACCTGCTGGGCGAGCTTGAGCGCGGCAAGCAACGGACGTTCGCGGCCGATCAGCCGGCACGCCATTTCGTCGATCGACAAAACGGCAGTAACGGGGATGCAGTTCTCCACGGCCGCCACGATGCGGTGGTGGTAGTCGACGTAGATTTCATGGCGCGCTTCGACGAAGACCATCTCGGGACACATCTTGCGGGCGTCCGAGACCATGGTGCCGGTCTTCACGCCGTAGGCCTTGGCTTCGTAGCTGGCGGCGATGCAGACGGTGGTATCGGCGACCATGGGAACGACGCCGACGGGGCGATTGCGCAGCTCGGGGCGGACTTCCTGCTCGACGGAGGCGAAATAGGAATTGAGGTCGAGGAAGAGCCAGTTCACCTCGGGCGGTGGCGGAGCGGGCGCGAGGGTCAAATCGGGTCCCGGATCCATGGAGGCTCCCCTCTTGATTTTCGCTTATATTTCGCCTGTCAGCAACTACAACTTTCGTTGGTGCGTCTAAGTATTCAGCCGATGAAATCCAGTGCTACACTGATCGCGTCGGCAGATGAAGATCTTGTCATGGCGCGGAAGCGCGCTACCGCCCCCAGGCAAGAGATAGCCGCAAGTACACCGCAAACAAGGTTTACCTCCATGCATTCACTGGCGCATAGTTTATTTTCGTTCGGTACCCTGCTCGCGGTGATCATCACTGCTGGCGTCGCGGTTTTGCTCGTTTGCTGCTTGAGCTGCTCAAGCTGTCCTTGCAAAGAGAAGGACGAGCTTTTCCGCCGAAAATCTGCTTAAGAGCTAGCCTGCCCTTCAGGGCTGCTGACGCCGATGCGCGGACCAGCGCGCGACAGCTAATCTGGATCTGACCTCGACAAGCTTTCTATTTCCTGCGATCGTCTGGCCCATTTTGCCGCCAAGGCTGTGGCGCGTTATCATCAGCGCGCTACGGAGGATTGCATGCGCGTTGGCTTGATGACCCGCGAGTACCCGCCCAATGTTTACGGAGGGGCCGGAGTTCACGTTGAATACCTGAGCCGGGAGCTGGCCAAGCTCATTGAGGTAGAAGTTCATTGCTGGGGCGACCAGAATGTCGACGAGGGAAAGCTGCATGTGAGGGGCAACCAGCCGTGGGACGCCATCACCAACGGCACCCAGGCCAAATTCAAGACGGCGCTTGAAACGCTGAGCCTGAACCTGGTCCAGATGCTGCCGTTGGGCTCGATCGACATCGTGCACACGCACACCTGGTATGTCTCGATGGCCGGATTCTTGGCCAAAAAGCTTTACGGCGTGCCGTTCGTGTTGACCACGCACAGCCTGGAGCCGCTGCGAGCCTGGAAGGCGGAGCAACTGGGCAGCGGTTATGCGATGAGTGCCTGGATCGAGAAGACAGCGATCGAAGACGCCGATGCCATCATTGCGGTGTCCGAAGGGACGAAAAAAGACATCCTTCGTGCCTATCCTGAGGTTGATCCAAAGCTGATTCACGTGATCTACAACGGCATCGATCTGGATGAGTATCAGAAGACAGCGGATACCTCCGCGCTGCCTGGTTTTGGCGTGAACACGGCGCTGCCCTATGTGCTTTTTGTAGGGCGCATCACGCGGCAGAAAGGCGTGACGCACCTGGTGGAGGCGATTCGATACTTGCCCAAGGAAACCCAGGTGGTGTTGTGCGCGGGGGCTCCGGATACGCCGGAGATTGCGGCCGAGATGCGGCAGAAGGTGGACGAGGCTCGGACTCTGAATCCCAATATTGTGTGGATTGAGAAGATGGTGACCAAGCCGGAAGCAATCCAGCTGTACAGCAATGCGGCGGTGTTCTGCTGCCCGTCAGTCTACGAGCCGTTTGGGATCATCAATCTCGAAGCGATGGCGTGCCGGGCGCCGGTGGTGGCGAGTGCGGTTGGCGGCATTCTGGAGGTGGTGGTGGACGGCGAGACCGGTTACCAGGTGCCGTTCGAACAGGACGCGACGACTTCGTTCCCTGTTCATCCCGACCGCTTCGCGAAGGACCTGGCGGCGAAGATTTCCGATCTGCTGGCTGATCCCGAGAAGGCGCGGCGGTTCGGAGAAGCAGGCCGGAAGCGAGTGGAGGAGAAGTTTGCCTGGTCTTCGATTGCGCGACAGACGATCGAGCTTTACGAAAAGCTGATCGCAGCGCGGGCGGGCGCGGGTAAGAGCTAGACGGGGAAGCAGAAGATCAAAGCACTCTACCAAGGCGCTGCCAAGATTCGCGGCGCCTTGGTAGGTTTTTGTGGGCAATTGTTTCCTTTGACAGCTACTCGCTTGCCAGAGGCTGCCAAACCTCGACGCGGTTTCCTTCCGGGTCGGTAAGCCAGCCAAATTTGCCAAAATCGTAGCTTTCGCGCTTGGGATCGACGGTGACACCGTCGGCGATCAAACGGTCGAGCAGTCCATCAAGATCATCCACCTGCAGATTGAGCATGGCTTTCTGATCCGGCGGGAAATAAGCATTCTCTGGTTTGAACAGGGCGAAGATGACTTGAGGATGCTGCGTCGGTGGAGGAAAGGCAAAGGCTCCCTCTGTCTTCGCCAGACCGAGGTGGCGCTCGTACCACGCGTACAGAGCCTTTGGATCGTTCGCTCGCAAAAAGATGCCGCCAAAACCGGTGACTGAAGCCATGCCCCCTCCAGGTGAAATATCTGACCAGAGTGTACGCCTCAGGAACACGGATGCGCCCCATAATCCACCCGTCATTCCTGCCGCCCGCTGTTGCCGATCCGGTAAGGGGATGGCTTGCTTTGTGCAGAGGGGTTTTCGCCGGATGGGACTTCATTCGGGTAGTTGAAGAACAGCTGGTTTCCGTCGAGATCGTCGACCACCAGAAGCCGATAACCCCACGAACCGTCCTTGGCCGGAATACCCTTGGCTTCGAACTCTTTTCGCAGCGCGTCCAGAGCAGCAACCTGCTCTTGCATCGGGACGTTGAGGGAGATGAATATCAGGCCCTTGCCCGTCTTCTCCGGCCACGAATCCGCGAGGATGAGAGCGCAGCCCGGCCGTTCGACCTGCGCAACATGCGCTTTTCCATCCTCATCGTAGCGCCAGGGGCTGGTGAATCCAAGTTGGTCAACGTAAAAGCGCAGGGAAGCTTCAACGTCTGCTACATGGAGAACGGGACGCGCGAACCAGTCTGTCACGAAGCGGGCATCCTTCCAATCGGATCTCTGTGCGCCGACGCTCCCTTGAAACTTGGGATGTCAGTCGCTGGGGCCAGCAAAGAGGAGCAGGTTGCCATCGGGATCGGAGATGACAAAGGTAGTAGCGCCCCATGGTTCTCTCTTCAGCGTCTGCTGGAAAGCAACTCCTGAACTCTGATAGTCCAGGTATAAGTGCTTGACTTCGCTCGCCGTGGCAATCGTGATGGAAGCGGAAAGCAGGCCTTCGCGACTGCGGATATCGCCGGCGAAGACGTGCTCAGACACCTGGCGCAGGTTCAGGCGCGCGTGATCGCAACGAATCTGCCCATAGAACGGCGGATCGCCATAGACAAACTCAACGGTAAAGCCGAGCTTTTCACGGTAAAAATCGCAGGCGCATTGAACGTCCGCGACGAAGAGCTGCGCCTCAATGGAAGTGAAAACCGGCTGTGGTGAAGCGAGTTCCAATGCATCGCTCATGGCATCTGCTCGGGAATGAGTTCCTCCCCTCCGCGATTTTCCTCGAGCTGGCGTCGATCCGCAAGCATGGAATTGCTGCCTGCTCAGGGTTGGTGCGCAGCGGTGGCAGTTGGATCCATGGTATGGAAGTGTTCAGCCCGGGCCACTTCGAGCATGTGCGGGCTGGCGCTGACGAACGTGATCTCCAGACCCTGAAACATTTCTCTCGCGACGACCGCGGAGCCCAATTGCAGCGCGTCGCCGGAGCGGAGTTCGTAGTGGTCGAGCAGTTGCCGGGCGGCTTCGAGGACGGCGGGGTTCAGTGGCTGCTGCACCATGCGGGCCACTTCCACGCGCAGGATGCTGCGTGCCGCTTCGCTGTCTTCATGCGAGATAGCGCCGGCGCGCTCCCGGCGTTTGAGCACGGCGTAGACCTCCAGCAGCGTCCCTGCGGAGATGAGCTTGCGGTTGTCTTCGGTCGATTCCATAAGACGAATGATGGCATCCGTCCCGGCCTCCTGCACGAACAGCTTGAGGAAGGCGGAGGAATCGAGGAAGTAGCAGCTCACAAGTTCCCCCGGTCGTCCTCGAGGGCGTCCGCGGTGTGGTCGCCCTGGACAGTTACCGGCCGGAAGCGCTGCGCCTCTTCCGGCACGCCAGCTTCGGCGCGGTTGAGCCGGATGGTGGTGGTCGGGTAGGCAGGCGTCTTGGGGTTAGGAATCTTGCTGGTAAGCACGACACCGCGCAGGATTGCCTCCGCCAGGATCATCTGACGCGATTCCGGGCTCTGGTTCCAGGTGAAGGACTTTCGAGGCAGGAAGGAGTCGCGGAACCATTTCAGCGCGATAAAGGCATGACCGCCGCGCTCGGCCTCAGCGAGGGTTGCACAAAGATCATGAATACGGTCGTCGATGTCGGGAGGCAGGCTGCCGGCGCTATCGTCCACATTCCCGTTCACATTGCCACTGACATTGCCGTTTACATAGTGCGAGGGTGCGATGGTGCGGCCCGTGCGGACGCGGGGTGCGGGAATGCGCTCTTCCTCGCCTTCTCCATCCTCGTCGATGCGCTCGAAGTAAATGCGAACTTCGTCCTCTTCGGGCGTCCAGCTGGAGGCGCTGGCATTGCGACGCTTGCTGCGTCCGTTCTCGCCGCATAACTCGACGATGGCCTGGTAGCCGGGAGGCGACAGATACCGCAGGGCGCGCGCCATGGCTGGGTCTGTCGAGAAGGAAAGCTCTTCGAGGGCTTCCTCAATGAGTTCTTCGGCTTCCGGAATGCTCACATCGTGTAAATCTTCGTCTACGGGAGTGTGCTGTGCGGCTTTCATGTCTATCCCCCTGAAACCAGCTCTCCGCTTCTCGCCGTCCTGCGATATATAAGCCTGGAACGATCTGGATGGGGAAGATCGTTGGTCAGCGCGGACGTGAAAAGGCGATAAGGAGTCTGGTACGAGCTATGTACGTTTGTTGCTCCGCTGTCGGCTGCCCCCCCGGACAAGCCACAACGTCCCCTGGGTCATTTCTAAACTGGTGCTGAGCCCTGCAACATTTGCCCGCATATTCGCGGTGCGGTCCCTGTATTCATCTGGAGAAATATGCCTTGGGCTTTGCCACTCGTTCTCTTTATAAGCTCGACTATGGTTGCGCAGAAGTTGCGCGATATGTACCAAGGCAGTGCAATGTACCACAAATTCAATTTCCGGTGAAGCTGGACTCATCTGCGCATCCACGAGTCACGTTCTGAACATGGTACCAGAAAACGCAATTTCTTGCGCTCCATGGTTTTTCCTGTCGAGTTGACATGCCGTTCGTGCTCGCGGAGTTGTACGTGGGGCGCTAAAAAGTGGCGAAATCGCCAGTGGCTTCGCTCGCAAGCGCGCTACCTGCAAAATTCGTGGCATCCGCCTCCTGCGAACGGCGCATCCGTACAATGTAGATATGAGTGGTTGCACTTTGTTACGCCGCACCCGGCTGCTACCCCTGGCTTTGCTTGTTTTGATGGCTGCAACGGGACTTCGCGCCGACGCGCCAGCTTTTGACCTCGCAGGACCCAAGATCGATCTGCATGTTCAGCGCAATGGCAAGACGCTCCCCATCGCGGAAGTCCCGAATCTGCTACCGGGAGACCGTCTTTGGATACACCCTGACCTGCCGCCAACTCAATCCGCGCACTACATCCTGATCGTCACATTTCTGCGTGGCGCGACCAATCCTCCGCCGAATGATTGGTTTCACCGGGTGGAGACGTGGAAGGATGCGGTTCGGCAGGAAGGCGTATTCGTTGTCGTTCCGCCGGAAGCCGAGCAGGCGCTGTTCTTCCTTGCCCCGGAGACAACCGGCGACTTCACCACTTTGCGAAAAGCGGTGCATGACCGGCCCGGCGCTTTTGTGCGGGCAACTCAGGATCTGCAGCAAGCCAGCTGGGACCGCCTGCGACTCGACGACTACCTGGCCCAGATCAAAGCCGCATCTTCCGCGGATCCCAAGGAGCTGAAGGAAAAAACCGCGCTGGCCGCGCGCAGCCTGGGCATGCGGGTCGAACAACAATGCTTTGACAAGCCTTCTGAGCAGCAGGCGCCGTGCCTGGTGCAGCATACCGAGGGCCTTGTACTGGACGATTCCAACGCGCAGTCCGTTGTGACGCAGATGGCTAGTGGTTCCGGTGCGGACATGATGAACCAGCTCAGCTATGCGGGGACTTTTGGCGCCGGCGCATTCAGCCCCTACGTCGGCGCCGTGGTAGACCTGGCGCGCATCCTGAGCACCATCCACACCGCAAAATATCAATACATCCCGGCGTTGGCACTACCGCAGCGCAATCAGCAGGACACGCTGAACCTGCGGCTGAATGTCCCGCCGTCGTTTCGCGATCCAAAGTCGGTGATCGTGGTGGCGCTGCCCCCCATCGGTCCGAGCCATCCGCCCGACCTGCGTCCTCCGGACGTGGCGCAGAACACGGTGCAGAACTACTGCGCGACCAAGCCGCAACTCGCGCTGCTGGCCGAAGGTGGTCCGCTGGTCTTCGCCTCGGCGCTTGCGCATGACCTGACGCTGCATGTGGACACCAAGGCGCCGCAGCCGGCGATCCCAGGGCAGCATCCCGAATTGACGATTCAGCCGCCGCCATCTCCTTCAGCAGAGGCCGACACCAAGCCGGGTGGGGCTGTGCCTGCTCTTGTGAATAGCTCAGCAAACCAACCCTCCAAGGGCATCGATATTCCCATTCATCCGGCTCCGTTGGAAGGCGGCTTCGTCCTGGATGCGCCGCTCCCGCTGATTCCGGAAGATGAAGTGGTGGGGCAGATCCGCGGCCAGTGGGGCTTCGATGAATTGACAGGACCTAAATTTCACCTGCAGTCCCCGCATCCGGGCGGATGGACGATTGCTCCCGGCGACCAGAACGCACTGATTACCGGCCGGGAAGACACCCTTCACCTGCAAGGCCCAGGCACGCTTTGCGTCGAAGACGTAATGGCCGCCATCCCCGAGCATGGCCGGCACACAGAAGAAGTCAAGCTGCAATGGAAGTCGCCCAAGCCGGACCAGATGGAAGTGGCCGTGCCGCTCAAGGAAGCACCTCCCGGCACCGTCACCATCGCCATTCATCAGTACGGGCTGAACAAGGCGGAGGAGTTGCCACTGAAGGCCTATGCGGAAGCGGCCTCGCTCGAACACATCTCCCTGAGCGCCGGCGACAAGGTCGCCTTGCTCAAAGGCAAGCGACTGGACGAGGTAGAGTCGGCTGACCTGGCCGGCATCACCTTTGCCCCTGCGGCTCTGAACCGCGTGCAGGACTACGATCAACTTGAACTCGCAGCTACCGGCGTGACCTCAACCCTCCAGCCCGGCGACAGCTACCTTGCCAAAGTGACCCTGAAAGATGGCCGCACCCTGCACGTACCTGCAACCGTCACTCGCGCCCGGCCGCAGGTCGAACTGCTCAGCAAAGGCGTGCAGCAGAATGAAGCGGATGCGGGCGGCACAGCCGATGCTGGCGCTCCTCTGCCCATACGCCTAGGCAGCCCTGACGATCTGCCGCTGCAGCGCCGCATCGTGTTCTTCCTCAAAACAGAGGTGCCGGCTACTTTCTCCCGCAGTGAAAAGGTGGAAATCGCCTCCACCGAGGATGGCGCCGACGGCGGAGGGTTTTCTACCACACTCTCGTTTGCCGACGGCGGGCTGATGCTGGAAGACACGCACACCGCCGTGGCGACAATTGATCCGCTCGCGAAATTCGGCCCCTCAGCCTTCGGCCCCATTCACCTGCGGGCGATTTCTTCCGACGGCGTCGCCGGCGACTGGGTGCCGCTGGGCACGCTGGTGCGGCTGCCGGTCTTTCCGTCAGCCAATGCCTTGCGCTGCCCGCGCAGCGCTGCCAAGCCGTGCACGCTGACGGGCAACAATCTGTTTCTCATTACGGCGGTTGGGTCGTCTGCGGAGATGGCCAACGCGGTCGACGTGCCGCCGCAATTCACAGGGAACACGATGGCCGTGCCGAACACCGCGCATGCCAACCCGCCCGGCACGTTGTATGTCCGTCTGCGCGACGATCCAGGGACAGTTCAGGCTTTGAACCTGCCCGTAACCGCGTGGGGAACGGCGCCGGAACCTGCGCCGGCTCCCAACGCCTCAACCACCGCTGCCAATGTGGCCGCACCCAAACCAGATCCTGGAACCGCGACGGATAGCGCTTCACCAACTCCGCATTAGAAGTAAGCAGCATCAACCCAGGTTTCTGAAGCGTGTAATTCCTTAGTCAAACACCGGCACATACACCGCATACCCTCGCGGCGGCGCCGGGAACTCCGACATACCCTCCGCATCGGTCGTGCGCTCATCGGGATGCGCCTGGTCATGCCCATCCCAAGCCACCGGCCTGAACTTCTGGTTCGGCCACTTGGTCTTCACCGCCGTCCCGCTCCATTGGTCGCCCAGGTTATTCAGCACGTAAATCAGCCCCGGCTGATGGATATCCTCCGACTCGAATCCTACCCGCTGCATGATGTACAAGTCCGGATCGGCATGAAGAATGTTCGATTCGCCGCCGGCATAATCATGATGCACCGCAATCAGCGCATCAATCCCGTTCGGCGTCCCCGGCCGGTCCAGCTGGTTATTGAAGTAGTCGTACCAGAAGATGCATGGATATCCCTCATGCACCAGGATGAACGAGTACGCCATGAGCTTGTCGTTGACGATTGCGTTCTCGCCCATGTCGTGGTTGTCGACAAACGTCACCGCATGCAGCGGACGGTCGATCAGCACTCCCTCGCCCTTGGTCAGCCCGCGCAGATCGTAGTTCGGTGTATCGCACACATCCTTGAGCTTGTACCGCAACGGAAAATCAAAAGCGCTGATCTGCGTATCCGTCATGCTGTTGGCGCGGTCGATCCAGTTGCCAATCTCTTCGGTCCCCGACCATAGTTCCGCCACCACGAACGGCGTAATCTCCTTCCCGTTCTGCACGTAGCGATACTTGGAAAGCACGCCGATCATCCACGACCCAAAGCCCTTGGCGAAATCAAACCGGAAGCCATTAAACCCCAGTTCCTCAATCAAAAACCGCGCATACTCAAACATCGCGGCGTACACATCCGGATTGCGATGGCACAAATGCGGAAACCCGGCAAAATTCTCCCCTTCCAGCATCACCTGCTCATAGCGGCTGGGATGGAAGCAGTTCCAGTCCCGCGGAAACTTGCCGCTGGCCGGCGCAAACTTCGTCCACCGCGTTTCCCCATCCAGCGGATTCACTTCTTCCTCATCCGCACCGGAGTTATGGTTGATCACCATGTCCCCGTAGAGCCCCAGCTTGTTCTCTGTCGCCACTTTCACCAGCGCCTCAAGCTCCGCGCGATTTCCATAGAGCGTCTTCACCCCGCCCTTCTGGTCGTAGTCCCCCAGGTCCCAATAATCGTAAGGATCGTAGCCCATGGAACGATGATCCGAGCCCTTTGAAATCGGCGGCAGCCACAGCGCGCTGAACCGCGCCTTGCTCAGTCCTTCGCAGCGCTCCGCAATCACATTCCACCAATTGCCTTCCTGCTTTTCCGTTTGCGGCGCGTCCCAATAAAAGGCCTGCATCATCACAGCCATGAGTGTCTCCTCTGCCGGCCAGCGCCGGACACACCGGCAGGAAGGCCGGTCTTTTTCGTGAAGCGGGGAAGGCAAGGGGCACTCGCAGGCAGGCTGGGGCGCAGAAAGGTGCGAACTTCGCGCAAAATCTACAAACACTGAGCTTGGCGCTGCTCGTTAGGATGCGCCGCAAGCCACATCGGCTGCCTAGCTACGGCAACAGACAGGGCCGCCCGTACCTTCACAAATCATGAAGGAACGGGCGGCCCAAAATATTGTCAAACCGAATTGGAAAATCGGCTACTTCAGCTTGAGATCGAACTCCACGGCCTTGCGCGAATCGAATGAACTCACCGTCTTCACCGCGCTTTTGTGGCTCGCATGCTCCGCCCACACATCGAAGTCATCCACCATCCC
>CAILBQ010000601.1 GCA_903832475.1 uncultured Acidobacteriota bacterium
ACGACGCTCTTCCGATCTGTGAAAACCCCGGCACCCAATTCACCCCCTCTCACCCCTCTTTCCACTTCCCCTCAATTCCACAGGAAAGTTTTCTAAAACCCACCCCCCTCCCAAACCCGCGCCCCTTGCGGTTTCCCTCCCTCTTTCCACTTTTCCACCCACAACGGGTACTACGGCGGGCTCTCAATACTCTTTCTTCAAAGCTTTTCCTTAGTACCCCGCCTCTCCGTCCTCCTCCGTCCTCCCACAACACTCGGGGTGCCCCATCCTTGCCAAGCAAGGGTGGGATGAACAAGCCCAAGGCGCAGAAACCACCACCCCAAAAGCGATCACCGGGTGCCCCATATCTCACGACGCTTTTGTCGGGAGATGTGGGAGTCAACCAAAGCAGCTTCCGCTCTTGCTTTTCTTTCTGTCATTCCCCTCAGGGGAATCTGCTGTTCCCCCGTCACCGCACAAACGCCAACCCCACCCACCATTGCCCGCGCAAAGCCATCATTCACACCGAAAACGCCCTGTTTTCCACCGTTTCCGTAACTCTCCCCTGTCTACAATGAACTCAGGCCATCGCACCGTTTCCACGCCTCACCTCCGTGGTGTATCGTGGCATCACGTCCGATAACCGGCAGCCCACCGCCGCAAGCCAGGCCATCATCCACATCTGTCTCAACTGAGAGAGGACCACTATGCCAGGGCTGGGATTCGAAACCGAAGCAGACGTCGTTACCACCACACCCGCATCCCAAGGAGCCTCCATGGAGATCACCGTCACCCGCGCCGACCTGCTCAAAGAACTCACCGCCATCCAGAGCGTCGTCGAGCGCAAGACCACGATCCCCATCCTCTCCAACTTCCTCATCGAAATCGGTCCCACCCCCGACGGCCTGGCCGACCAGGCCAACATCACCGCCACCGACCTCGATCACGCCATCCGCACCTCCCTCAAGGCCAAAGTCAAAAAGCCCGGCGCCTGCACCATACCCGCCCGCAAGCTCTACGACTACGTCAAGCTCCTCGCCGATGGAGATATCACCATCAAGCTCCTCGACAACCACTGGGTGCAGATCCGCTCCGGCCGCTCCAACACCAAGATGGTCGGCCTCGGCCGCGCCAACTACCCCCAGGTCCCCGAGCTGCCCACCACCTCCAGCGTTAAGATCCCCTCCGCCGTCCTCAAGACCCTCATCGCCCGCACCATCTTCTCCATCTCCAACGAAGAGTCACGCTACACCCTCAACGGCGCTCTCCTTATCCTCAAAGCCGAATCCATCGCCATGGTCGCCACCGACGGCCACCGCCTCGCCTTCGTCGAAAAATCCGAACAGCCCCTCGACGGCATCTCCGGCGAAAAGCGCATCCTCATCCCGCGCAAGGCCCTCGCCGAGCTCTCGTCTCTACTCTCCGGCGCCGACTCCGAATTCGTCGAGTTCGCCGACGACGACCTCTGGCTCTTCTTCCGCATCGGCCACCGCACCCTGAGCTCGCGCAAGCTCACCGGCCAGTTCCCCAACTACGAAGCCGTCATGCCCCGCGACAACACCCGCTTTGTCGTCGTCCGCTGCTCCGAGCTCTCCGCCGCCATCGGCCGCGTCGCTCAGTTCGCCGACGAACGCAGCGGCGCGGTCCGCATCAAGATGGAACAGAACGAGCTCAAGATCACCGCCCAGTCCAACGAGTCCGGTGAGTCTGAAGACACCATCGAAACCCCCTACACCAGCGATCCCCTAGTCGTCGGCTTCAACAGCAGCTACATGCTCGACTTCCTCAAGGCCATGTCCAACGAAGGCGAAGTCCGACTCGAATTCAAAGACGGCCAGTCCGCCGGCCAGATGCGCCCCGAGGACCCCGACGCCGAATACAAATACCGCTACGTCCTCATGCCCATGCGCATCTGACGACTTCGCATGCAGCGCTCAAATACCAAACAGTTTCTGCCCACAGCAACGCCCGGTGACTCGCTCACCGGGCGTTTGTCTTTTCCCTTACCTTTCTGTCTGTCATTCTCGTCAAGGAATCTCCTTCTGCCTTTACCCCAGCCTGCTCCCACCCCGATAAAGCTTGTAATTCACAAAATATTCTTGTAACTTCCACCTATTATCCGTGGTCCTGAGATCAGGCACGCCTCAGAATTGCTCGACGGTATATCCATTAAAAATAAAGCGGTGAGCCATATCTGCCCGCTGAGACTCTCCCCGCTTTATCCATAACTCTGGCAGAGAGGATAGCTATATGACTTTTGTGAGGTCTTTGATCGTCTCCTTCGTGCTCGTTGCGATCACCATTCACGGATTAGCCCAAACCATCACAGGCGCCGTACGCGGAACCATCACCGATGCAAGTGGTGCCATCGTCGCCAACGCCAACGTAGTCGCCACCAACACCGCCACCGGCGTCCAGACAACCGCCAAGTCAAATCAGGCAGGGGAATACTCCATCCGCTTCCTGCAAATCGGCCAGTACAAACTTTCCGTAGATGCTCTGGGCTTCGATACAGCGAGCTATGGTCCGTTCTCGCTTGAAATCGATCAGACCGCCAAGATTGATATTCCCCTCCAGGTAGGTTCGGCAAAAACTACAGTGGAAGTGTCAGATCAGATGCAGCCCATCCTCGACACCGAGAGCGCCACCCTCGGCGAAACCTTCTCCGAAAACACCATCCACAACGTCCCTTTGAATGGCTTGGATTTCTCCCAGTTAGCTGTCTACACGCCCGGGGCTGTCTCCACCGGTTTTAACTCCTACGGCAGCAATAACTCGTCTGAACGCGGTACCAACGCCGGTAATGAAGTTTCCGTGAATGGCAATCGCCAGCAGTCCAATAACTATCTCTTGGATAACCAGGAGATCAACGAAAACATCAATAACACTCTCGGCTACAATCCCAGCCCTGAGGCGCTGGAACAAGTCCGCGTGATCGCCGCCAATCCCAACGCCGAGTTCGGCAACGTGAACGGAGGCACCATCATCGCCGCGATGAAAAGCGGCACCAATAACTGGCATGGCAGCGCCTTTGGATACCTCAAGGACTACAAGCTCGATGCCAATAGCTGGGCCAACGATCACCAGGCAGGCCCCGCTACTCCCAAAAACCCCTACACCACCACCCAGTTCGGCGGCACGCTCGGTGGGCCCATCTTCCACGACAAGCTCTTCTTCTTCATCGACTATCTGGCCTTCCGCACCCACTCCGCCGGGCTCACCACTGCCAGCGTAGCGCCCGCGGCCTTCCGCAACGGCGACTTCTCCTCGCTTCTCCTGTTGCCGAACCCCATTCAGCTCTACGACACCACCAACATCAACCCGGCCACCGGTCAACCCACACCCTATCCCAATAACCAGATCCCCATCCTTAACCCCGTGGCGCAATACCTCTTCGCCAATTCAAAAGCCTATCCCCTGCCCAACCATCCCGCCGATCCAGGCGATCCCACCGGCACCTACAACAACTTCATCGGGCCCTCCGGCAGCTTTGCCACCAACGATCAGGGCGACGTGAAAATCGACTGGCACTTCCGCTCTCGCGACGTCCTGGCCTTCCGCTACTCCCAGGGCTACGCCGGCGACGGCACCACCGCGGACCCGCTCCCCGTCCAGTTTCCCAGCGCCAGCAGCTACCCGGACCATTTCTTCGACGCCAACTGGGTCCATACCTTCTCGCCGGCGATCGTGAATAACTTCACGGCCAGCTATGGGCGCATCCGCTTCAACAGCGGCGTTACCACCGATCCCAGCGGCATCTTTGGTCTGAACGGCAATCAGCTCGTTGGCATTCCCAGCGTCCCTCAGCTCGTCGCCGGCTTCAGTTCGCAGAACTTCTCCGTATCCAGCTCCGACGGTGCGCCCTCCAACCTCGGCGCCAATCCCACTCCAGAAATCTTCATCGACAACATATTCGAAGACGCCGACAACCTCACATGGCAGAAAGGCAAGCACCTGATCAAGTTCGGTGCTGAATTCCTTCGCTACCAGCAGAACAGCTTCTACCCCGGCAACGATGGCGAGCTCGGCTTCTTCAACTACAACGGCGTCTACTCCTCCAACGGAGGCAACGTTTCGCCTTTCGCCGACTTCGTCCTCGACCGATCCAATGACGTTGGCGTCGGCGCCGTCACCGGTAGAACCGGCCAGCGCCAGTGGCGCGATGGCGTCTTCGCCCAGGATGACTGGAAGGTCCGACCCAACTTGACCGTCAACCTCGGGATACGTTGGGAGTTCGACCAGCCCATCTACGAAGTCAATAACAAGGAAGCAAACCTCAACCTCGTCACCAAGCAGATCATCTATGCCGGTGTCGATGGCGCCAGCCGCGCTCTCTATGACCCTACCTACAATCAGTTCCAGCCGCGTGTTGGTTTCGCCTTCCAGGCCATGCCCCGCCTCGTTATCCGCGGAGGATACGGCATCTCAAGCTACCTCGAAGGCACCGGCGCCAACCTTCGCCTCACGCAAAATCCTCCCTTTCATAAAGACTTCGAAGAAATCGGCGTCAGCCCCAGCGTAGGCGCCAACGGAGTCTACAATTCCGGCACCTTCCTCATGGCCTCCAACGGCTTCCCCACTACCCAGGTGCCGATCACCACCTTCTACGCCTGGCCCAAGAATTTGAAGCCTTCCGTCACCCAGGAGTTCAGCCTCACCACCGAGTACCAGGTCGCCCGGAACTCAACCTTCCAAGTCGGCTACATCGGCATCCTCGGCCATCACCTCACCGATCCCTACTGGGGAAACCAGGATCCCGCGCCCGGCGTCCCTGGCCCCTACGACAACGTCGTCGGCGAAGGTGGTGTCCTCAAAATCACCGAGACAGAATCGGCCAGCAATTACAACGCGCTCCAGGCCGTCTTCCGCCAGCACCTCACTGCCGGCTTCGAACTCACCGCCAACTACACGTACTCCAAGTCGCTCACCGATGACATCGGTTTCTACGGCGTCAGTAACATCGGCAGCGGCCAATACTACCAGCAGAACGCCTACGACATGCGCTCCGAGTGGGGCCCCGCCGGCATGGATACACGCCACAACGTCTCCGTCACCGGCG
>CAILBQ010000602.1 GCA_903832475.1 uncultured Acidobacteriota bacterium
GCATACGAGATAAGACGGAGTGACTGGAGTTCAGACGTGTGCTCTTCCGATCTGCAAAGCTGTGAATCTCCAGCATCATGGCCACGACTTCGCGACTGATTGCGTCGTCGTCGATAACCAGGATGCGCGGCAGTTGCCGCACCGTGCGCGAGGAAGACATCGTACTAGTGTGCACGTACGTAACCCGTATTCGTCAATTCCCAATCACCAGGACTTCAAAACTTCCCTTAACCGGCGTCGTCTGGACCGTCGGCAGCGTGTGCGCTGAGCCTCCCGTTCCCGGCCTGGTCAGGTCCAGCCCATTCACATTCGTCACCAGGTACACTTCGCCCGTCTGCGGATTCACGGCCAGGGTCCGCGCCCGTGCCTGCGTCGGCAGCTCCTGCACCACGGCGTAGGAATCCGTCAGATGCTGTCGAATGATCGTCAGGCTTCCCACCCCTCCGCCATTCGACGCATAGATCATGCCACGGTCAGGATCGTACGCAACCGCGTCATTCCCGGCGCCGATGGGCAGGGACGCGATCGTCTGTCCAGTCGTCGCATCCAGCACCACCATCTTCATGTTGTCGCACGCGGCAAAAATCCGGTTGTCGTGTCCGTCCAGGGCCAGCCCACGCGGCGACTGGCAGTCCGTGCCCAGGTGAATGAACTGCATCTGCCGAGGAACCGCCGCCTGCGCTCCCTGCTTTTTGTCGCTCCAGTCGATGGTGACCTGGCTGTTCCCCTGCGCCACCATCTGGTGCAGCTTCGGCTCGATGCCCGTAGCCTTGAACACTTCAATCTCGCTGCGGTCCGTCACGTTCACATACACTGTGCCATTCGCATCGGCCTGCGCAAATCCCAGTCGGCCCGGAAACGTCATATCCGCCAGCCGCGTCTGCGAAACCGTATCGATCACGGTGACCGTCGACGTGATGGAAGAGTCATAAGCCGTCCGCGCTCCACTTCGCCTTGGGGTCCGGCTCTCCGTCGCCGGATCGGGACAGATCACAAACACCAGCCGGCTGGCCGGCTCGAACACCACCGCCCGCGGATTCTTCCCCGTCGGCACCCGCGCGACCACCTCGAACGACTGCCGGTCGAAAATAGCCACCTCATTGGTCGCTCCGTCCGAAACGTAGCCAAACTGCCCGTGGTCATCCAGCGCCACGCTGTGCGCGTCATGCAGCCCCGTCACTTCCCCCGCGACCGCACCGGTGTCGAGCGCAACCACCTGGACAACCGCGCCGTGCGGGATGAAAAGCTGCTGCGCCGAAGCGTCCAGCGTGAGGTAATCCCAGTTTCCCTCACCCCCGATGCGCCACGTCTTCTTGATGAAAAACGGCTTGCCCGGCAGTTCCGTGGCCTGCGGCGTTTGCGCCAGCATGCCAGTTGCACACCCCAGCGCGCACAGAGCGAAGAATCTCTTCATGGATCACTCCTGGGCAAGTGACGTGCCAGCTTGATATTCCGTTCCCGCTGGTAACTACCAATCTAATCGATAGCCGTCGGAACCTCGTGCAGCCACCCCGGATGCTTGAGCAGCTCGCGCGGCCGCGAACCATCCGCCGGACCCACCAGCCCGTCGCGCTCCATCAGGTCGATCAGATGCGCAGCCCGCCCATACCCCACGCGCAACCGCCGCTGCAGCAGGGAAGTCGAAGCCTTGCCAAATTCAAATACCAGCCGCACCGCGTCGTCGTACAACTCGTCGTTGTCATCCTCCGCCGCGCCCGTCCCATCTTCCTTGATGCGCTCCTCGCGCGGCGCTTCCAGGAAGCCTTCTACATACTCCGCCTCGCCCTGCGCTTTCCAGAAATCGACCACCGCGGCCGTTTCCTTCTCGCTCACATACGGCGCATGCAGCCGCATCAGCCGCGACGTTCCCGGCGGACGGAACAGCATATCGCCCCGGCCCAGCAGCGACTCCGCGCCGTTGTCGTCGATGATCGTCCGCGAATCGACCTTGGACGCCAGCCGGAAGCTGATACGCGTCGGCACATTCGCCTTGATCAGGCCAGTGATGACATCCACCGAAGGCCGTTGCGTCGCCAGAATCAAATGAATGCCCACCGCCCGCGCCATCTGCGCCAGCCGCGTAATCGACTCTTCCACATTCGCCCGGTCCAGCATCATCAGGTCGGCCAGTTCATCGATGATGATCACGATGTACGGCAGCGGCGTCTCTTCCTCGCCTGCCTCCGTGAACAGGCTTGCCATCCCCTGCTCAGCGAGCTTGGTGTTGTACTGGTCGATGTTGCGTACGCTGCGGCTGGCCAGCAGCTTCAGCCGTCGCTCCATCTCGCGCACCGCATTCCTCAATGCGTTGGCCGCCAGCTTGGCCTCGGTGATGATCGGCGTGAACAGATGCGGAATGCCCTCGTACATCCCCAGTTCGACCCGCTTGGGATCGACAAGGATCAGCCGCACCTGCGCCGGCGTCGTCCGAAACAGCAGCGACATGATCATCGCGTTGATCGCCACCGACTTGCCCGATCCCGTCGATCCCGCGATGAGCACATGCGGCATGCCCGCCAGGTCGGCGACCACGATCCGTCCGTTGATGTCCTTGCCCATCGCCAGCGTCAGCCGCGACTTGGCCTTGCCAAAGGTCTCGGACTCAATCACGTCTCTCAGGTGAATGGTCTCGCGATCATGGTTCGGTACCTGGATGCCGATGGTGCTCTTGCCCGCCATCCGCTCGATCAGAATGCTCTCCGCGCGCATCGCCAGGCACAGATCGTCGCCCAGCCCGGCCACGCGGCTGTACTTCACGCTCGCATCCGGCTTGAACTCGTACGTCGTCACCATCGGCCCGGGATTGATCTGCACCACCTGACCGTTGACCTTGAACTCCGCGCACTTCTCCACCAGCGTCCGCGCTTCCTCGCGCAATTTGTCTTCGCGGATCGCCAGCGGCTCTTCGCCCAGGTGCAGCAGCGTGCTCGGCGGCAGCTTGAACCCGCTCACGTTTTTCGGAGCAACCGTCGCCGTGCGCAAGTCCACGTCGGCCCGCTCGTGGATAGTGAGATTCGGCGCCAGCGGAGCCGGCGACGACGCTGGCCGCGACGCCGCGCGCACGGCCGTCGGTTCAACAACCGGTGCAGCGACCGCAGGCTCGCCCATCGTCTCCCACGCCTCATCCGACGCAGACTTCGCCCGGCTGCGCGACGGCATGGGAATGACCTCAGCCGCGGCAGCCTTGGCAGCGGTCGTCGTCACCCGCGCCGTAATGGGAACAGCGTCCAGTTCGTCGCTGGCCGGAGGAGCCTGGCGCGGCATCGGCGTTTCAACCGCATCCCGCCGCTCCCAGATATTGCGGCGGCCCATGCCTCGCGCCGAAGCTGCAATCGGCTCGTCTTCCTCGTGATGCGGCATGCGCCGAAACGCAGGAATCTCGTCCAGCATCTCCTCTTCCGTCATCTCGCGACGCCGGAAAATACCAAGAAACCGGCTGAAAAGCCCCGGCTTGCGCTCGGCAACAGCGCGCGGCTCGTCCTCCACCTCGGGATCAAGTCCCAATTCAGCCTCGCGAACCGCCCGCTCCTCAGCTCGCTTGTCGGCCCGGTCAGCCTGCCAGTTGCGATAGCGGTCATGCCACGCCGAGAGCTGGATGGAGCGCTCCTGCGCAAACTCCCACGCAGCTCGGAAGCTGAAGTTGGAGCCCAGGTACAATCCGCCCGCCGCCAGCACTCCCGCGACAATCGACGCACCCGGAATGTTCAGATAGCCGTTCAGCAGGTCGGCCAGCAGGCGTCCCGTCACGCCTTCCACCGGCAGCACATGCAGCCAGTGCCAGTGCCACGGCAGCAGGCCAAACACGGCAGGCAGAAAAGCCAGCGTGAGCACGACACCCGTCCAGCGCACCCAGGCGATTCCATTGCTGCGCGAGCGCATCCAGGTAAGTCCCAGCCCGCCAATCCACAGCGGAAAGCCAAAGGCCGTCAGGCCAAACGTCTGCAGCAACAGGTCGCTGAAGTATGCCCCGATTGGCCCAATCCAATTCCGCACCGCATGGGGACCCACGGCGGCCGTGCTTGAATTGAACGACGCATCCGTTGGGTGATAGGTGGCGAGCGAGAGCAGGAGGAGGCCGCCGGCCAGCAGCAACACCGCACCCAGCAATAGATTCAATGGGCGGTGGCGCGTCGGAGTCTGGGCAATGCGAATGGGTTTCATCATGGGATAGAGCCGAAGGCGATTTCTCGCACAGCCGTGGTCCGCTCCTGCGCCGGTTTCCCGCAGGGCCGCACGACGGCCAAAATCCCCAGAGCAATTTCTATTATCTTCGCGAGGCGATCAATGACCGCCGAAAACCAGCCAGGGGGAACCTTGCTGTCTACCCCTTGTCCGAGCCTCATTCGCCAGGTAAGTTCACCTAGCGGCCGATGAAGCGGCTGCCCAAGGTCAGCAGCAGGATGGCCAGCAGGATCCGATAGATGGCAAACAAAACCAGCCCGTGCTTCCGCACCCACTGTAGAAACCACTCCACCACGCCCAGGGCCACGATAAACGACACCACAAACCCGATCGCCAGAACAATCCATCGCTCCTGGTTCATGACCAGCGGAATCAGCACTTCCCCGGCTTCGGGAGCAGCCGGATGCAGCACCTCCTTCCACAGATCGTAGAACGTGGCCGCAATCATCGTCGGAATCGAAATCAGGAAGCTGAACTCCAGCGCCGTCGACCGTGTCAATCCGGCAATCTGCCCGGCCGCGATGGTTGACATCGATCGCGAAGTCCCAGGAAACACCGCTGACAGCGTCTGGCAAAGCCCGATCCATATCGCCTGCGGCAGGTTCATCTCTTCAATGTCACTCGTTCCGGCATCGCGTCGCACCGTCCACGCGTCCACCAGCCACATCACAATGCCCCCAATCAGCAGCGCCATGGCCATGACGTGAAGGCTCTCGAGATTCTTGCTGATCATTTTCTTCAGCAGCAGCGCCGGGCCCGACGTGAAGGCGAAGGCAATCAGGGTCAGCGAAACCGGATGATTCAGAATGTTCTTGTTCCCGTTCTCCCCGCGCGGGAACGTACGAATGAACTCGACGATGCGGCCCATGAAAAGCAGGCAGAGGGCGAGGATCGCCCCCAACTGGATCACAATCGTGTACATCTTCCAGTACGAGTCGGCCATGTCAATGCGCAGCAATGCTTCCGCGATGCGCAGGTGTGCCGTTGAACTGACGGGCAGAAACTCGGTGAGCCCTTCCACGATTCCCAGTAAGACAGACAAGAAATAAGTATTCATCGATCCTCCGCTTGCCTCCTCGCGCAGGGGCGCGATGGGGAAGCGTGTGCATGACCCGGGAAGAAACGCTTCACGCAGCCAGAAATGCCTGGCCACGCGGCGCGAAGGATGGCAGTTGACTCACACCCTCTGCGGCAGGAGGCGTGGGGAACGGTTCGCGGGCATGGTGTCTGCGGCCGGGCTACTCGCGGTCTGAGCCGTAAACAGCAAGACCCTGATCGAATTTGTATACCAGATCGGCCGCCCGATTCGTGTAATCCGAAGCGGGGAACTTGCTTTGCAACTGTTCCGTGAGCGAGCAAGCCTTGGCGCGGGCAGCATCCGCCTTCTTATCATTGTTGTCGGAAGAATACATGTCCCCGAGCACGGCCTGGCGGTATGCGGCCTGGTAAAGGGCCTGCGCTGTCCGCGGGCCGTCAGGATGTTCGGCCGCATATTTCTCAAAGTATTCAGACTCTTTTTCAGGACACTTGGTCTGCCCTTCCCAGTCGCCGCACAGCTTGTTGTCGAGCATTTCGTAGGCGGCCAGATCGGCTTGGCGCGTGTGCGGATAGTTCTTGATGACCTTCTTGAGCTCATCTTCGTAAAGCTGCTCGCGCAGGTACGCTTCTTTCTCCTTGGCGGAAGGACGTTTGAAGGCGTCGGCCTTCTCAAACTGCCAGCGGATGTCGGCGGCGCGCCACGCGGCTTCGGCTGCCAGGGGCGAGTTGGGGAAGAACTCGACCACCCGCCGATACAGGAAGCGGGCCGTCTGACCGGCATTGCGCGGACCGCGCGCGTCCTCGGCGAGGGTTTCCTGCGTCGCTGCTTCGCCCATCAGGATGCGGTCGCCATTGGGAGTGCTTTCCTGGATCAGGCCCTTCTTCTGCATCCAGCCTGAAACCGGCGGAGGAGCTGTCTCTTGTCCAAAGACAGGAGCGTCGCGCTCGTCCACTTCTTCGGTGTCGGTGTTGGCAAAGACGCGTACCCAGGGCCCGCTGGTTTCGGCGACCACCAGTTCCCGGCCCTCCTGAACGCGGTCCACCTTCTGCGAGGTGACGTCAGGCGCGACATACAGCGGCGTCTCGCGCAGCATGGTCGCGCGCGGACCCGCCATCGGCTTAACCGTCTTGTCCTGCTGCTTGTCCTTCTTGTCGGCGGCTTGCGCCGGGGCGAGAGCCAGGCAAAAGACCAAGGCGACAAGCAAAATGCGACTCGCCTTATCCATTTTCGCCGTACCCCGTCTCACCGTGCCCCGTCTAAGTACCTTCTCGCCCGCCGTCTCTACACCCATGCCCCAAATCATAAAGGAAGGACGCGAGCCGCCTCATTCAGTCACTTGCGCCGCAGCCAATGCTTCTCGGTCAAAGCTCATTCCTGATTTGGGAATCTGACTGAGAAAGCCGCCGCAAACAACGCCGGAAGGCGCATAATCGCATTGGGACATCACCATTCCAGGCTAAGACGGTGGACAGTCCTCGATCTCTGATCGTACCGTCCCCCTCCCCAGACCCCCCCCCACCCCCCCGGGGGTACATCGCCGAATCTTCGCTTTTTGAGCCCATTCTGCACTCTTTCAAGTGCAATTATGCGAACACAATTTCGCCCACGTGGCATTCCCAGCAACCTCCTGGCCTTCAACCTGCCAAAAGATGGCTCCGGCTCGCCGCCGCAATTCCTCAGGCGCAATGTCTTCCCAGACCCAGGCAAGCGGTGAGTGTGAGGTGGCGGGTCTGTGAATTGTGCGTTTCGCCGCTTTGGATACTCGTTGCCAACTCGAGACTTTAGCCCTTTCCGCTGAGAATGTCCGCGAGCATTTCGGGAGCGACGTTGCCGCCGGAGACGATGGCGACTGCTTTGCGATATGCGGGCAATTCATGGCCGTGGAATAAAAGCGCAGCGGTGGTGACAGCGCCGCTCGGTTCGGGGACGAGTCGCGTGGTCGCGACGATAGCGCGCATGGCGGCGCGGATTTCGGCCTCGGTGACGGTGATGATGCGGTCGACGTAGGCCTGGATGTGGGCGAAGTTGCGCACGCCCACGCTCTGGGTGCGCAGGCCGTCGGCGATGGTTCGGCTGGTCAGTTCGGCGGGCCAGGTGACGATTTCGCCTTTGCGAAAGCTCTCGCTGGCGTCGCCTGCTAAGTCTGGCTCAACGCCCACGACGATGGCCTTTGGGCTCAGCAAGCGGACGGCGGTGGCGACGCCGCTGAGCAGTCCTCCTCCGCTGACCGGCGAGAGGACGAGTTCGACGTCAGGGATGGATTCGACGATTTCGAGGCCGCAGGTGGCTTGCCCCGCGATGATGGCTTCGTCGTCGTAGGGCGGGATGACGATGTAACCGAATTTCTCGACCAGTTCCTGGGACTTGGCCAGCCGTTCGCTCGAAGCAACGCCGACTTCGACGACTTCAGCGCCGAGGGCGATCGTCGCGGCCTTCTTGATGGCGGGAGCGTTCGATGGCATGACGATGACAGCTTTGGCTCCAACTTCGCGGGCCGCATACGCGACGCCCTGGGCGTGGTTGCCGCTGGAGAAGGTGATGACGCCGCGGCGGATTTCTTCAGGGGTGAGCTGGAGAATCTTGTTGGCCGCTCCGCGCAGCTTGAAAGAGCCGATGGGCTGCAGGCTTTCCGCCTTCAGCCAGATCTGCTTATCTGAACCGCGATCGGCCAGACCAGGGTAAGGCGCCTGGACGAGCGCAGTTTTCACGGCGATGCCGGCGATGCGGGCAGCGGCCGCGCGGATGGTGTCGAGAGAGATCAGGGAGTATGCTTGTTCGGTCGAAGGCATGGTGAGAGCACCGTAAGAAAGGAGATTGCTGTGTTTCTAAGTATCGCTGACGGAGTTGGTGGCAGTCAGTCTAGGAGAGATTTGAGTCATGGGGATTATTTTGTGGAATCGCGTACACAGAGGGCGTGGTGACCGAACCAGGCCTCGTCACCGTTGAATTCACGGCCTTCGTTGAAGTCGTATCGCCATCCCCAGCCTGTATCCTTCCCGCGGTCGTCGTATATGAGGGTGCTGCTCCACATATCTCCTGCCAGAAACAGATTCCCTTTGACATGCCATGCCATAAACTCGGCACCGTGCCACTTGGACCGAGGGTTGACTCCGGGGGATTCTGCGCTTTTGTCATAGATCGCATCTAACTCGCCAATGTTGGCGAGCCTCCAGTCGGAGTATCCGCCGATGCGCAGGTCGGTGCAGTACTTCATCGCTTTTTTCCGGCTGACGTCTTTGAAGTTATCCTTTGCTGCCCACATGAGGTTTGTGGTGGGGTCGATCCAGTAGCCGCGTTTCAGCGTCTCCTCAGATGCCTCCTGAGCCGATGACGAGGGTGCAGCGTTGGTCGAGGTAGGAAGTGAAGTACTTGCGGGTCGCCGCACGCATAGCGCCCGGCGGGTGTAGGAAAAGCTGAGCTCGTCATAGAGGCGTCGACCCTCGTTGAAGCTGAGGAACCACGCAAATTCAGGGTGAAAACCACGATCATCGTTGACGAGGCTGCTGCTCCATTGGTCGCCGGTGAGGTAGATGTTGCCTTTGATGTCCCAGGTGAAAGGCTCGATCAGGTGTTTCTTCGGTTGTTGATTTTCGCCGAGGGCCTTGGTGTTCTGTTTGTAAATTCCGAGTAACTCATCGTATGTCGCAAGCTCCCAATCGGAGTGCCCGTCGAGTCGCAGCTTACTGCAATACTCCATCGCCTGATGCCAGCTTACGTCTTTGCCGTTGTCTTTGGCGGCCCACATGAGGCCGGAGGAGGGATCGGTCCAAGTCTCAGAGATTCGGGTGTTCCACGTCGAGGATTGAGCGCTGCCGACCGCGGCAGCAATCGAGAGAAGAACTAGTATGAATGTTGGTTTCTGCGTCATGGTGTATGCGCTTAGAAGAAGCTAGGGCAGATACTTGGCGGGCAGCGGCTGGTCGGGGGTTTCGGCTTGCCAGAGGATTTCGAAGACTTTCCAGGTTTTGCCATCCTGAACGGCCTGGATGCTGTTGATGCCGCGGACGGTGGGCTGGCCGTCGGCGGTGAGGCGGAGTTCGTAGGTGCTCCACAGGTGGGCGATGTGGCCGTAGATTTGGGTCTCGATCTTGACCTGGTGCTCGTAGATTTCGCCCTGGCGCTTTTGCACGGCTTCGATCCAGGCGTCGACGGAGAGAACATGGGGAGCGAACGATCCGTCGGCGGCCTTGGCGATCGGGTTGAGCGTCGCGCCAGGCATCATGAGGGCGCGGAAGCAGGTGCGATCTTTGTTGACTGGTCCGCTGATGGCGGCGTCGAGGGCCTTGATCAGCTCTTCGGGAGTGGTCGAGGGCGGGCAGGCGGTCGCAGGCTGGCTGCTAGTGCTGGAGCCGGAGGCCTGGGCGTGCAGCGCAGGAACATGGAAGACGAGAGCGGCGGCAAGCGTCGCGAAGACGAAAGCTTTTTTCATAGCGCGATTCTACAGAACCTGTGCCGCTGCGGCGTTCTGCACACTACGCAATTCTTGCCTGTACGGAACATGTTCAGGCGAAGTGCAGGGTTTCCAGGGAAATCTTGGCTACGCGCTCGGTCCAGCGGCGGATCGCGTCCCAATCGCGGGCGTCGCTGGCCGGCATCTTGCTGAGAATGGGAAGCAGGGTGAAGGGAAATCTGAGCTTTTCCGGATCGAACTTGCCGCCGAAGACTTCCACGTTGACGGGCGCGAACCAGGGAAACTTGGCGAGTTCGCGAGCCAGCTGGGCGCGGGCTGCGGGCCATTCGCTGGCGTCGTTGTGCACCGGGCCGAGGGCGAAGAGGGCGACGGAAAGCTTCTGAAGCGCAGGCTGATGGGCGGCGAGGAAGCGCCGTGCATCGGCGTGGATATGACCCATGTAGATTGCGGTTCCCAGGAAGACGGCGCGATAGCCGGCGAGGCTGGTCACGTCTTTCATGAGTTTCAGGTCGACCACGTGACCGTCGCCGCCGAGAGTCGAGGCCACGGCCTCGGCGACCTCGGCGGTAGAACCGTACTTGGTGCTGTAGGCGACGAGGATGCGATCGGACATGGTTCCTCCCGGACCGAAGCGCAGTCTTGGCAATACTTGCCGGGGGAGGCTGCCGCAAGGGCGAGGGGGATTGTCGCTCTTCGGATAGAAGCAATATACGCTAGTTTTCGACGCCGCGAATGTGATGGCTGAACATGCGAAAGCCCGCCTCCGGAGAAATGGAAGCGGGCTTTGCGGTTGCGGTGGGTTGATGGAAGCGTTAGATTTCCATGACCACCGGCATGACCAGGGGACGTCGGCCGGTGACTTTCTGGATGTAGCGTTTGAGTTCGACGCGGACTTTTTCTTTGACCATGCCGTAGTCGGCGCGCTCTTCCTGGCTGAGCCCGTCAAGGCTGCGGGTGACGACGTCGCGGGCGCCGTCGGTGATGTCGGCGCCGCCGAAGCCGCGCATGACGACCTCCGGAGCGCGTTCGACCTGGCCGGTGCGCTTGTTGAGGGCGAGCACGGCGAGGACGATTCCGTCTTCTGACAGGGTTTTGCGATCGCGGATCACCAGGTCTTCGACGACATCGATCGAGGAGCCGGAATCGATGAGGACGCGGCCGGCGGTGACTTTGCCGTTCTTCCGGGCCTGGGTCTTGTCCAGTTCGAGGACGTCGCCGTCTTCGATAACGATGGCCGTGCCGATCGCGCCGGTTTCGGTAGCCACCTGGGCGTGCTTGCGGAGATAGCGGTAGTCGCCGTGGACGGGAATGAAGTATTCCGGGCGGACTAGGTTGATGAGCAGGCGCATCTCTTCCTGGCTGCCGTGGCCGCTGACGTGGATTAGGCCCTGCGAGCCGTCGTCGTAAATGACGTTGGCGTCGCGGCGGTAGAGGTGGTCGATGACGCGGAAGATGCTCTTCTCGTTGCCGGGAATGACGCGCGAGCTGAGGATGACGGTGTCGCCTGGGTCGATTTTGGCCTGCTTATGGGTGTCGACGGCGGCGCGGCTCAAGGCGCTCATCGGCTCGCCCTGGGTGCCGCTGATCATGACCAGCAACTTTTCCGGGGCGAAATCTTTGATTTGGCCGGGATGAATCATGAGGCCCGGCGGAATGTCGAGGTAGCCGAGGTCCTGCGCGATTTCCGTGCTCTCGTTCATGGAACGGCCGATGACGGCGACCTTGCGGCCGTGGGCGCGGGCGAGTTCCATGGCGATGCGGATGCGGTAGATCGACGACGAGAAGCAGCTGAAGAACAGCTTCTTCTTGGTGCGGGAGAAGATTTCGTCGAGGCGGGGTTTGACGGCCCATTCGCTGGGTGTGTAGCCGGAGCGCTCGACGTTGGTTGAATCCTGCAGGAGGGCGAGGACGCCGCGCTTGCCATATTCGGCGAAGGTGTGCAGGTCGAAGGGCTTGCCGTCCGGCGGGGAGAGGTCGATCTTGAAGTCGCCAGTGTGGATGACGACGCCGACAGGGGTTTCAATGGCCAGGGCAACGCAGTCGACCAGCGAGTGGGTGACGCGGATCGGCTCGATGGTGAAGGGACCGATGGTGAACTTGACCTTGGGCTCGATCTCGATCAGTTCGATCAGGTCGGTGAGCTTGTGCTCTTCGAGCTTGCCGTCGACGTAGGCCAGGGTGAACTCGGTGGCGTAGACGGGAACCTTGATTTCAGACAGGATCCAGGGCAGGCCGCCGATGTGGTCTTCGTGGCCGTGGGTAAGGATGATGGCGCGAACGTGCGCTCGGTTTTCGATCAGGTAGGAAATATCGGGGACGACAATATCAACGCCAAGGAGTTCTGATTCCGGGAACATCAAACCAGCATCGATGACGATAATATCGTCTTCCCAACGGAGCGCCAGGCAGTTCATACCGAACTCGCCTAATCCGCCCAAGGGGATTATTTTCAGTTTTTTTGTTTGCATCACTCGTCTCTTTGATGCTAACACCTGGGCAGAGATCGGGGATTTGGGGTGGCTCTGGGTTCCGGTTTGTCGTGATTGTCGGATATTATCGCTCGACCCATGTATTCACTTTTTGCACTGCTGTTCAAGGCCTCGTACTGGCGGATGCTGCTGCGGCCAGACACGTGGCATGAGGCATGGCAGAGCCTGAAGCGCGTACACAAGGATCGGCGTGCCCGGCGTCATCTTGGGCAGGTGGTGTGGCTGGCACTGGTGCCGCTTCTCTGCCTGGCGTATCTGGGTTGGATCATTCGGCTGAACATGTTGTTCATCGTGCCGGTGCTGATTCCGATTTTCTGGTGGCAGGCGCGGCGCGGCAGAGCACAAGAGACGGTTCTGAGCATTGTTCCGACGCGCAACCCGGTGTATCGCATGCTTTCCGATGAGGAGCAGCGGAAGTTTCGCGAATACTTTGTGGACGTGACGTTGTTGTATGCGGTGATGCTGGACCGGGCATCCAGCGAGACGTACCTGGCAGATAAAGTGTTGCCGCAGGGCTATGAAGTCACGACGCGGCGCACGCACCTGGAACTGCTCAAGGGCAATGGCCTGTGGGAGCGCATGGACCAGGTGGATCGCGAGGCCTTGATGCTGCCAGATGGCCACTGGAATTCGCAGGCCATCAATCTCACTATCCTGGGGCTTGAGCCGTTGCGGCTGCTGCGCTGGATTCTGCGCGTTGACTTTTACTTGCCGGTGATCGGGCAGCAGCTGCAACTGGATTACAAGCTGGCGCACGACCTTGTGCGCGCGCCGCAGAAGCTGACAGAGGGCAAGGAACTGGTCACGCTGGCGATGATGGAGAACGGGAAGTTGGCGGCGGAGTATTTTTACAACCGTTGTGTGGCGGAGAGGATCGTGCGGGGGTACGTGGAGGCCTCGAACGAAGACTCGATGAAGACGGCGCAGGAGGTGGCGACGACGTTTGGGGGGAAGCAGCATGAGGATTTTGTGCTGGGGGACAAGCTGGTGAGCGAAGCGACGCGCGAGCAGCTGGAGTGGGCGACGATGCTTTCGCGGCGTCGGGCGGGATTCTTTCACTGGACGTTGATTGCACTCGAGAAGGACGCGCCGCCGCAAGCTCCCTACAAGTTTCAACCGTGAGTGGGTCAACGGGCAGCATTTTTGGCGGCAGGACTTCTGCTTTTGAGAAAAGCCGGCATCCAACTGGCTTGAACTCTGTTTTGGCGGGTATTCGACTTCATGACAAAATTGGCGTTTACGGATTGGCTGCTGGCGGATATCAAACTGCCCAAGGGGGTTCACAGCGCCCCAGAGCCAGAGCATCCGTGGTGGCGGGTGATGTGCCTGACCGGTGTCGACTACTTCTCGACGCTGGGGTATCAGCCGGGGATTGCTTTTCTGGCAGCGGGCGTGCTTTCGCCGTTTGCGACGCTGGTGCTGGTGCTGGTGACGCTGTTTGCGGCTCTGCCTTTGTACCAGCGGGTGGCCAAGGCCAGTCCCAACGGGCAGGGCAGTATCGCCATGCTGGAGAAACTGTTTCCGGAGTGGGGCGGGAAGATTTTTGTGCTCATCCTGCTGGGATTTGCAACCACTGACTTCATCATCACCATGACGCTGTCGGCGGCAGATGCTGCGGCGCATTTCATTCATAATCCGTTTGCGCCAAGCTGGCTGACGGGGCAGATGCTGGTGACGCTGCTGCTGCTAGCGGCGTTGAGCGTGATCTTCCTGAAGGGATTCAAGGAAGCGATCGGGATTGCGGTGGTGCTGGTGGCGGCCTATCTGGTTCTGAACGCCATTGTGACGGTCAGGGCAGTGGTCGAGGTGCAGCACCATCCGGAACTCATCTCCGGTTGGAAGAAGGCCTTGTTCACGCAGCATCCCAGCTGGCTGGGCATGGTGGGAGTTTGCCTGCTGCTGTTCCCGAGGCTGGCGCTGGGGTTGTCGGGGTTTGAGACGGGGGTCGCGGTGATGCCGCTGATCTCTGGCGAAGACGTGAACGCGCGCATCCGCAATACGCAGAAGCTGCTGATCACCGCCGCCGGATTGATGAGTGTCTTCCTGATTGCGACCAGTTTTGTGACGACGATCCTCATACCCGCGAAGGCATTTGCCGATGGCGGCGAAGCCAATGGCCGGGCCATGGCTTACCTGGCACATCAGTATTTCGGCAGCATGTTCGGAACCGTGTACGACATCAGCACGATTCTGATCCTGGCCTTTGCGGGGGCGTCGGCGATGGCCGGGCTGTTGAATCTGATCCCGCGATATCTGCCGCGGTTTGGCATGGCGCCGGAGTGGGCACGGGCGTCGCGGCCGCTGGTTCTGGTGTTCATGGCGGTGGCCTTCCTGGTGACGTTTCTTTTCCACGCCAACGTGGACGCGCAGGGCGGTGCGTACGCGACCGGCGTGCTGGTGCTGATCACCTCGGCGGCCTGCGCCGTCACGCTGTCGGTGTGGAGGAGCAAGCGGCGCTGGATGTACATGGCGGTGACGCTGGTCTTTGTGTACACCACGGCGGTCAATATCTGGGAGCGGCCGGAAGGCTTGAAGATTTCCTGCTTCTTCATCGTCTCGATCCTGTTTGTATCGCTGGTCTCACGCGCGACGCGTTCAACGGAGTTGCGGATCACGGGAGTTCAGCTTTCGGATGAAGCGAAGAGGATTCTGGAGGAAGCATGCCACGCGACGGTGCGGGTGATTCCGCGGCGACCCAAGGCGGCGACGGTCGAAGACCTGGACAAGGTGGACGAGATGGTGCGCGCCCTGCACCACCTTCCGGAAGGGGACAAGATTGTCTTTCTGGAGGTTGAGCGTACCGATGCTTCGGAGTTTCAGGAGCAGCTATCAGTGGAGGGAATGATGTATGGACACCACTGCATTCTGAGCGCGAAGAGTCCGATCGTGGCCAATTCCATCGCGGCGTTTTTGATTGAAGTAGAGAGGACGACCGGGCAGGTTCCGCATATCTATTTCAAGTGGAAGGAAGGGAATCCGGTGGCGAATATTTTCCGGTTCCTGTTCCTGGGTGAGGGAGATGCGGCGCCGATCACGCACGAGGTACTGCGCAAGGCAGTGCCGGATATCAGCCGGCGGCCGATTGTGCACGTGAGCTGACGACGGATGGAGCCTGGGCGACTGGGGTTGAGAGTCCGCTAACACCGGCGCTGGCCGAGAAGGGGAGTAAGCTCTTGGCGTGCGCGTCGGCGATTATGTCTTTTTTCGAGCATCGGCTGGATATAACAGATGACGGGAGCTTGCGGACAACCAGCTCTACTCAGCTTGCCTCGGGCTCTTCATCCTCTACCGCATCCATCTCCAGAACTACCGCTGCGCGCTTCCATATTCTCCGAAATAGGTAAATCCAGAGGACGGACATTGCAAACAACACAGCCATTGCCATTACGAAGCGCGACAAAGGGATGCGAGCCAGAACGAGATCGGCCGTCAGCCACAAACAGGCAATCGTGTCTTGGACGAAGAGTAAGACAAGACCGGTGCGAACCGTCCATTGATCAGCGAGGGCTCTCTTGCGGTGAAACAACACGTAGTCTGCAACGGTTTCGACCGGATCGAGTTGCGACTTCCGCCACCCCTCCAGGGCAAGATAGCTGGCGACCAGCGTAGTCATCCAGACGCATACCGTCCATAGAACGATCTCGCGACCATGCATACGTTTCGCCATCCATAAACTGCCTGCGAGCAGAACAACGGCGAAGGCGATATTCGCGGCAAAGGCTAGATGGGATCTTTTCTGACTCCTAGATGCGGCCGCAGCAATTTCGTCCAGCCGCGGAACCACTGCGCCTTCATTTGGTTTCGACCATTCTTTTTGCCAGAGCTCCATCTCAGGATCAGTCATCTGTTCCTCCTCAGCCTTGCGCGCAGCAGCGAGCGAGCGCGGGTCAGCCGCACAGCTACGTTGTTTTCAGTCAGACCGAGGACAGTTCCTATGTCTCGGTGGGACATATCTTCGAGAGCGAGTATGATGACCTGCCGCGAGGGGAGAGGCAGTGCTCGAATCGCATCGAGGAGTGCCTGTCGGGAGGCGTTTTCGATCGCCTTCGCCTCAGGGCCGGGGCGCTCGTCGCTTAGGTCGATCTCGTCAATA
>CAILBQ010000603.1 GCA_903832475.1 uncultured Acidobacteriota bacterium
AAAGCCAAGGAAGCGGTCGACGAGAAGGCGATTCCCATCCCCATCAAGACGGACACACCCAAGAAGCCAGCCAACAAAAAACAGGAAGAAGCTAAACCTGCGAAGCCCATCGTGACCCCGCCACCGTTGGTTGCCAAAGCAAATCCCCATCCGCAGCCGACGCCGGACAACCGCGCCCAATTCGGCGAGCAATCTTCAAGTCGTATGCAGCGGTCTACTCTTCCCACAACTACCTCAACCAATGGCGCAGTGGCTGTCACTTCAGGAAGCCGCGGATTCAACTACCCGTTTTATGTGGAAGGGATTCAGCGCAAGATGCAGCAAAACATGTACCGCGGTGAAGTGGATCCGCGAACCCCCAAAGGAACTCAAGCAAATATCCTGTTCACCGTCCGAAGGGATGGTTCCGTGAGCGATGCAAAAATTGACAAGTCCAGCGGCAGCCCGACACTGGACCGCGCATGCATCCGGGCCGCACAGCGTGTTGACACATTTGGGCCTCTTCCTTCCCCAGCCAGCGATGGCAACCTCTCCGTCTCTTATTATTGTGAGTACAACTAGATTGTCCGGTTCTGCAACACAAAATCGGATTGTCTCGTGCATATTGGTATCGGGGTCGACGTCTCGAACCGAGGTCTCATCCCTGGATCAGCCCAGGAGAAGGACAGAAAGCCGCATGACGGTTTCTTTTCGTAGAATTTTTCCATTCTTTCCCCGACTTCTCATTTTGCTTATTTCGACGCTTCTCCTCCCAACGCTGAAGGCTCAGGACTGGGTTCGGACGGGCAGCGGACTTGCGGAGAACCGAATCCGCCTGGCCGCCGCGGACTTCAAGCCGGTGGGCGGAGACCCTCAAACTCCGTCTCTCAAAGCGACATTCGACTCCACGCTTTACAACGACCTGGCCAATGCCGGCATCTTCGACATGGTTTCGAAGAGCATGGCGCCTACAGTCACGCCGGGCTCTCCGCAGGAAATTAACCTCTCGCAGTGGGCTTCTGAACCTTCGAATGCTTCCATGGTGGCGTTTGGCGCACTTTCCTCGACGAACGGACGGCTGACTGTCTTCGGATGGCTGTTCGACGCCAAGAACCCCGCAAGCCCGCAAATCCTCGGGAAACAATATAACGAGACCGCATCCCCGGACTCTGCGCGGCAGGTGGCTCACCGCTTCGCGGACGAAATCATCGCTCGCCTCGGCGGCGGCTTGAATGGCATTGCGGAAACCAAGATCTACTTCGTGAGCGCCCGCACCGGGACCAAAGAAATCTGGGCCATGGATTACGACGGCCAAAATCAGCACATTGTGACCAAAACGGGTGGGATTTCGCTTTCACCACGCATTTCGCCGGACAACTCCAGACTCGCTTACTCGTCATTGGGAAAGGAGGGCTGGACGATACGCATGTTCTCTCTTGACCTAGGCAGACAAGTGAGCTTTCCCGCCGGAGTCGCAGGCGGCAGCAATCTTTCGCCCGCATGGTCAGGAGATGGGACGAAGCTCGCCTTCTCATCCTCTCGTTCGGGCGACCCTGAGATCTGGGCCGCGGACTCCAACGGCGGAAATCTGCGCAAGCTGACCTCCTTCCGCGGACCGGATGTCTCTCCCACCTGGAATCCCCGCACCAATTCGCAGATCGCATGGGTCAGCGGCCGCACCGGCCTGCCGCAGATTTACGTCATGGACGCTGACGGAGCCAACATCCAGCGCATGACCGACGGCGGATATGCAATCTCGCCGTCATGGTCGCCCAGCGGTCAATTCCTGGCATTCTCCTGGAATCGCAAGTACGGCCCAGGAGCTCCGGGAGGGCAGGATATCTACGTGATGGATATTGCCTCCAAGCGGTGGCTGCAGCTGACGCACGACTCCGGCAGCAATGACTTTCCCAGCTGGTCTCCCGATGGGCGCCATCTGGTCTTCCAACGCGAGAACGGACACAATGTCGAGATTTGGACCATGCTTGCGGATGGCACGGAACAGCACCAGTTAACCCGCTCCGGCAAAGACTCTATGCCAAACTGGAGTTGGAAATAAGAGGTACGCGGCGTACTATTTCCGCGAGACCAAAACGGCTTTTTCTAATTTGTCGAAGGAGAAAAAATTGACCTCGTTAATGCATAAGGAAGCGGCCTCGTCTTCAGAATTTGTCGCATTGCAAATTGAACGTGAAGCGCAACGTTACGTCGAACTGGGTGCCGTATTGCGCGCGAATTCGCCGCGCGACGTGCTGACAATCGCACGAGGTAGCTCGGATCACGCTTCAGCCTATGCAGCTTACCTGATCATGTCTCGGCTCGGCAGAATAGTGGCTTCATTGCCGATGTCGTTGGTAACACTGATGAACGCACCACTGCAGGCCAAAGATGCATTGGCGATTGCCATTTCCCAGTCTGGTCAAAGCCCGGATGTGATCGAGCCGATACGCTATTTTCGTGAAGGTGGCGCTACCACCGTGGCATTGGTCAATGACGCACAATCGCCGTTGGCTGCGAATGCTGAATGGTGTATGCCATTGCATGCCGGCGTAGAAAAAAGCGTTGCCGCCACCAAGAGTTTTATCGCCAGCCTGGTTGCCGGTGCGCAGTTGGCCGGCCATTGGCAAAACGATGCCAACTTTATTGCTGCCATCAACGATCTGCCCGCTGCGTTGCACGAGGCGACGCAAGTTGAATGGGATGAAGCGATTGAGGTGCTGACACCTGCCAACAATATTATGGTGGTCGGCCGCGGTATCAGCTTTCCGGTTGCACTGGAAGCCG
>CAILBQ010000604.1 GCA_903832475.1 uncultured Acidobacteriota bacterium
CCGAGTGTGCCGACGTAGTTTTGCCGGGAGAATGGCTGTTTTGGATTCGGGGCGGGGTTCTCAATCGGATAGCGAGCGTTCAATGCGGCAGCGCGCTCGTAAAATGCTCCCTGACCATGGAACTGGTTACCGCCGCTCTTGGTGGTGATGACGACGGAACCAGCCGTGGTGCCACCGGTGTCCGCGTTTTCCTGCGAAGTGCGGATGGCAAATTCCTGGATGCTGTCCGGTGAAAAATTTTGCAGGAACCCGCCGATATAGTCATCGGAGTTATCTCCGCCATCGACAGAAAGCTCGTTGTTCAAGCCGGAGCTCCCACCTGTCGAGACGGCGGTGATGCGTGCTTTGGTTGGATCGGACGGCTCGACGGGCTCGGTGCCCGGAGCAAGGTAAGCGATGTTTGCAAAGCTCCTGGCGGGAAGTGGCAGCTGTTCGAGATCCTGGCTGGTTACGATCGCCTGGTGAACATTGCTGGTCAAGTCAATTGGCTGTGTCGCGATCGAGGAACTCTGCGCGGAAACACCCACTGTCTGCTCAACGCTTTTTACCGTCATGGTGACGGCAATATTGCGAACTGTGTCGATCGCGATGACGACATCCGAATTAGCCGTTGCAAAGTTCTGGGCTTGCACGGTGACATGCCAAACTCCCGGTTTCAAATCGTCGAGCCGAAAGTCGCCACGGTCATCAGATGAAGTGCTCCGAGACTGGCCGGAGCCTGGCAATTCGATTGTGATGGATGCATGAGCAAGGCGAGCGTTGGCGGAATCACGGACAACACCGCGCAAACTGCCGCTCACGCTCTGGGCGGATCCAGGGATAGCGAAAAAGAGGGCAAGCGCGAGCGCTAGTGAAGCGAGTTTCATGTAAGCACCTGGGATGCAGAGGGCGGTCCCCGTCGCTCATTTCCGGCGACGCTTACGATGGTGCAGATGGACCCAACATCGTTACCACGAAAATTCACGGAATCAGTTGAAAGCGGATTGGTCCGAAACAATGAAGTAGAAGGCTGCTTTTGGGAAGCCTGGAGCGATTCGAGGTGGAATTCCTCGCATTGAATCACGCGCTTTAAGGTGGTAGGCGAGGCAGGGCTTGAACCTGCAACCCCCGGCTTAGAAGGCCGGTGCTCTATCCAGTTGAGCTACTCGCCCGCAGTGGCTATTGTATCGTCTTCCGCATTGAAGGCTATGGAAGATGGCGACGGATCATCGCGTGGTGACGGTTGTCGCAAAGACCCGGAGGGCGTTGCCCAACGATTCACGGGCATGCTCGAGCGTGGCGCCACAACCGGAAAGATAGGCCGTAATTCCGTATCCCGCAGTATGCGAACTGGCTGCCTGGCGGAGGACTAAATCCAGCCGGCTGGAGGGACACGGGACATCGCGCATGAAGGGCACCACGCGACGCACCCATTTTTCTGCGTCCGCCAGACTGAAAAACTGCTCGGGAGGACGAGGAAGTACGTCGATGTAACAAGCTAGCCCGGCTTCGCAGACAACTGCATCCATCTCGTCCGGGTCAAGATCATTGGCATACCAGAGATCGCATTTCAGAGTTCGGATGGGCGGAACTGTAGACTCCTCGAGCTGAGCGTTCAGCACGGTGAGGGCATCGGCCAGGGGTGGAAAGCTCTTCGCTTCGACGATCTCGACGATGCGCGAGGGTTCGCGGACGAGGTCGATGGATCCGGACCACGCGGCGTCGATGACTGCGGCGCCGGGGCCGATCTCGACTTCCCAGTCAGCTTCCATGTTGCTCCGCCTGATGGAGAACATAGCGCACCAGCGTCGACTCTGCCCAATGACGATCGGGACGCTTCGATCCGTCGCTACTGGCGAGGTAGGCGCAGTGGCCGCCTTGAGGTGTTTCGATGAAGTCGATGCAAGGATTGATGGCGAGGGCTGCCCGGGTGGAGTTGGACATGCGGATGAAGGGGTCGTCGGTGGCATGCAGAACGAGCGTGGGGATGGCGATGGAGGGGACGACACGAGCGCTGGAAGACCGGCTGTAGTAGTCGTCAGCGTCGGCAAAGCCGCTGTAACGGGCTGTGATCTGGTTATCGAATTCGCGGATGGTGCGGATGGGGCCGATGTGATTGAGGGAGTAGATTTCCGGGAAGAGCTCGCATTTGCGGCGAAAGCGGCGCATGAGGTTGCGCAGGAAGTGCCATTCGTACATGCGGTTGGCCGGTTCGTGAAGCGCGTCCGCACTGGGCCCGAGATCGGTGGCGGCGCTGACGCCAACCGCGGCGACGAGCCAGGGAGGAGCGCTCTTGCCGAGTTCGCCGGCAAGCTTCAGAACCAGGTTGCCGCCCATGGAATAGCCAGCCATGGCGATCTTTTGGAGGGCGTAAGTTGCAGCTAGATGGCGGAGAACAACTTCGACGTCGGCAGACAGCCCGGAGTGATAGAGGGTCGGCGTCCAGGTGTCGGTGCCGCCGCAGTTGCGCATGTTCATGCGAACGACGTTGCAGCCTTCGGCCCATGCCAGACGGGTAATACCGCGGATATAGGCGGAGTCAGAAGACCCTTCCAGGCCGTGGACCAGGAGCAGCGTGAGGCGATGAGAACGAAGTTGGGCAGGTTGCCAATGGCAGTGACAAAGCACACGGCTGCCGTCGGCCGGGTCGACGGTGATGGAAATCGCTTCCGACGGCAAGGAAAAGACAGCGCGCCGCCAGTAATTTCCGAGCAGCGTTTGCTGATGGCCGCCGGAGAGAAGGGGGCGGTAGGGAGAGAGCCACGGCGACCCGGCAACGGAGAGAAAGCCAGGACTAGCCGACAGTGCGGTCATCTCCATCCCCAATTTGGGACGGAAGCCTTCGCTTGCCCGAAATATGCGTCAATGTCAGTGTGCAATTGCCACATTCCGGGTACCGCGCGCGTGGAGGGCGGGCGTATGAGTTTCACTGAACTTTTGGAGTAGAAGATTGGGGCGGCCTGCGGGGATCGAACCCGCGACATCCTGTGCCACAGACAGGCGTTCTGCCACTGAACTAAGGCCGCCACATGAAGGGTTGCTTTCTATTACCCGATGGAGGGTCAAGATTGGCATAAACCCTTATTTTTTCACGGTCGGTGGAGGGGTCGAACAGGCGACACCTGAACCACAGTCAGACGCCTTACGTACGCACCGTAGCCGCCATCCGCATTACCGATTGTAGCATCGAAGAGACAATACGGTCGCGAGAGGCGGAAAGTTGATGACTGGAATTAAGCAGCGGGACACGATGCACGGCGAGATTTTGCCGCCTTCTTCGCGATGGAACAGCGGCGGCCGTTTCCTGGGAGATGAACGACTGCAATGGCTGGAAGTCCTGCTGGACGAGGCTTTTGTCATCCCAGGGACGAATATCCGATTCGGAATCGATGGGATTATCGGGCTGATCCCGGGCTTGGGAGACATCCTGGCGGGCGTACTTTCGATGCTCATTCCGCTCGCTGCCTGGATACGCGGAGTTCCTTACATCACGCTGATTCGGATGTTGACCAACGTGGCGATCGGGCTGTTGGTGGGGACGATCCCGATTTTTGGCGACGCGTTCGATATTTTCTGGAAGGCGAACCGGCGGAATTACCAGTTGTTGACGCGTTCCATTGCCGAGCCGAGGCGGCACACGTGGCGGGACTGGGCGTTCCTGCTGGGGCTGGGACTGGCCATCACCGCAATATTTGCCATTCCGCCGCTGCTGATCGTTTGGGTCATCGCGCAGTTGGGGAACTGGCGGCCGGTGCATTGAGAATTCACGGACTTAACGGCAAATTCGGGCGGAATGGTGTGCCTGCCAGCAGCTTAGAGTCGCGGTACAATCGATAGAGCAGTTCACGTTCAGCGCCCGCTGAACGGTGTCGGGGCGTAGCGCAGTCTGGTAGCGCATCTGCTTTGGGAGCAGAGGGTCGGGGGTTCGAATCCCTCCGCCCCGACCAATAGAGCACTTCTGCAATCGATCCCTCGAGTGAAATTTTTGCCTATTCTCCAACTCACAAGTAAAGTCCCGAGTTATGGGACAAGCAACATCCTGGGCCAAGCCTGCTTCTTAGTTTCGTGGCCCGATTGTTGGCTAAGTCTATTAACACTGCAGTTTGTCCTAAGTCTATCGACTCTCTGTCTCGCATCGTAAGACATTAATTCTATTGACAAAGTGGGCCAAAGAGCCCGCTGCGATCCCTTGTTTGCCGCGCAGCGGCGTTCGTCGTCAGAAACATTTAGTAAATCGATTTTGGAGGCAGTATGCAATCCCCTGGTTTCACCCGCGTCCGGCATCTGAGTCGGGCGCTCAGCCTATTTACGGTTTTGGTCTCCGCTTTGCTGATTCCCGATAACTCACTCCACGCCCAGGTAACTACCGCGACCTTGAATGGGACGGTCGAGGATTCCAGTGGCGCGGTCATTCCCAACGCTACAGTTACGCTGAAGAATGAGTCGACGGGAGACGTCCGCAATACTGAGAGCAATGGCTCGGGAGTCTTCTCATTTTCGGCGGTACCGACAGGTAATTACGACATCAACATCGCGGCGAAGGGCTTCAACGGTTATGCCCAGACCGGCATTCATTTGGACCCAGGCGATCAGCGGTCGGTACGCGACATCAAGTTGCCTGCCGCAGGCGGCAACCAGCAGGTTGAGGTGACGGCTCAGAGCGGCGCGATCTCGCTCGATTCCGGCGAACAGAGCGCGCTGATCTCATCGCAGGATATCGAACATCTTTCGGTGGAAGGGCGCGACGTCACAGAGCTGTTCAAGATTCTGCCCGGGTTTGGCATCAACCGCGGCAACGGCAGCGTCGACAATCAGACGTACGATCCATCGCAGGTGAGCGTCAATGGAGCGCTGGGTAGTTACGCGGCCAATGGCACGCCTCTCAATGGGGTCAGCCTGCTATCGGATGGAGCCGATATTACCGAACCGGGCAATTTTGGCGCAGCAATTCAGAACATAAACTATGAGCAGGTTGCCGAGGTAAAGGTGCAGACCTCAAGCTTCACGGCAGACACGGCGCGCGGGCCGATCGTGGTGAACGCAGTAGGCAAATCGGGCGGCGACCATTTTCATGGCTCTCTCTACACATACGCGCGGACGTACCAGCTGAATTCGACGGACTGGCTGGCAAATTACACGGGCCAGCAAAAGCCGCCGGACCGAGAAGTGTATCCGGGATTTACGTTTGGCGGCCCGGTCATAATCCCGCGAACGGGATTCAACCATAACAAGCGGCTCACGTTCTTTGCCGGTGCGGAAGACTACGCGCAGAGGAATAACTATGCGTATGGCAGTGCGGGAAGTGCGATTTTGAGTGCGCTGGTGCCGACGGCGGGGATGCGAACAGGCGACTTCAGCGCGACGCAACTGCAGCAGTATCTGGGGCCTAATTATTTACCGGCAAATGCGGCTGGAACCACCTGCAGCGGCAGCTATGCCAATATCTGCGCGATCCCGGTCACGGGTCCGCAAGGTCAGGCCATCGTGAATGGGAACATTGCCCCGTACCTTGACCCCGGCGCACAGACACTAATCAATCTGTTGCCACTTCCCAATGTAGCGAGCAACGGGACATACAACTACATCACAACAAACCTGGTGAATAACGATTTATGGCAGGCGCGCGGCCGCGTCGATTATGCGATCAATGACAAGAACCGGCTGTTCGTCGTCTACAGCACAGAGCGAGGAAAGAACGGCGTACCACAGATCGAATATTATTCGCCGCGCGGCAGTCTTGGCGGCGTCGACACGCCAGGTGGAGGCTTGTTGAGCGATATCAATTCAGAGTTGGGCAGCTTCAATCTTTCCACGGTGATCTCTCCAACGCTGACCAACGAGCTCTACGGGGCGGGGTCTTGGCTGCTGCAAAACTTTGTGGCGAAGAACCAGTCGGCGTTGAATCCCGGGGGAGCTTATCCGTACAAGGGGCTGTTTAACAACGGTAGCCAGGTTGTTCCGCAGTTTCAGGATTACGGCAACGACGGCCTACCGATTGCGCTCTTTCCAGACACGACCTACGGCGGAATTTATGCCAAGAAGTGGGTGCGCGGCGGCGGCGACAACCTGACCAAGGTATGGGGCAAGCACACCGTACGTGTTGGCGCCTTTGTGCAGTTGGACACTAACCACGAGGTCGTTCCTTTTCTCGATACGAACGGTGCGATTCAGCTCTACTACTTCGGTGAGACGTTCACCGATCCGGTCGCGGGGCTGGTGCACAATACGGGTCCGGTGGGTAGCGGGCAGGGCGGCAACTACCTGGCAAACTTCCTCGAGGGTCACGTGCAGACCTTCACGCAGACCAATATCGAGACGGCTCCTAACCTCTACTTCTGGAATATCGACTGGTATGGGCAGGACCATTGGAGGGTTGGTTCGCGACTGAGTGTTGACCTGGGCGTTCGCTTCGAACACCTGGCACCATGGAACGATGCGCACGGACAAGGTGTCCCGGTGTTTGAGCCGAATAACCCGGCGTCGGCGAATAGCCCGCTGCCTGGATTTCTGTGGCATGGGGTCGACAGCAGTGTTCCTAACTCTGGTCTGAAATCTCGTTGGGCGTATGTTGAGCCCCGCGTCGGATTCGCGTGGGATGCATATGGCAATGGGCAGACCGTGATTCGAGCAGGTGCTGGCATTTATCGCGCACACGATTCCTTTAATGATGCGACAACAGGTGTTGGCGTGGTGGAAGGCCAGCGCACCGCCACGGTAAACAACATCCTGCTGTCTTCTGTGAACACGCTAAGCCAGCCCGTGACCGGGACGCCGACATTTAATGCAGGCGGCAGTGGGTATGGCTTTTCGCCGAACGATGACAAACAGCCGCAAGTGTACACGTGGAATCTCGCGGTCGATCAGCGCGCTCCTCTCAAGTCGTACTTTGAGATCGCCTACGTAGGCAACCACAGCAACGATATTCTGGATGACGGCGCCAATCAGAACACCAACCTGGACGATTTGAACAAGCTGCCTGTGGGAGCCTTGTTCGGGCCTGATCCCATTACGGGTGTGACGGTACCGATCTTTGCCCCGCCTGGAGTTTCGGGATCAAACACGACGGTCGGGACGCTCGACGCGGCGCATATTGACGACTATCGCCCCTATCCGCTGTACCAGCACCTGTATGTTCCCCAGCACAGGCTCTATTCCAATTACAACGGACTGCAAACAGCCTGGACGAAGCAATCGGGCAAGGTGCTCTATGGCGTGAACTATACCTACTCGAAGGCGCTCGGCGTGCTTGGCGGCTACAACAATGGATTGCCGGCCGATCCATTCAACCTGCGCAACGATTACCTTCCGGAAACCTACGATCACACGCACATCTTCAATGCAACCTACACCTACGCACCCGGGACCCTGGTGCACGAGCGGTTTATGGGATGGGCCGCGAACAACTGGGAGATCTCGGGCATCACAACCATCCAGAGCGGAGCCGATCTGCAATCGACGTACAATCCGGACTTTAGCATTGGCGGCACCATCACCAGCGCGCAGGGCCAGATTGGCGTCAACAACCAGAACATTCTTGGAACTCCGGATGTGAACCTGCAACCGGTGTTAACCTGCAATCCTGCCATTCACACGGTGTCGCATCAGTATGTGAACGGGAGTTGTTTCGCGCTGCCGAGCACGTTCGGCACCAACGGCGACTATCGCTTCCCGTACATTCATGGGCCGGCGTTTACCGAATCAGATCTGACTGCTTCGAAATCTTTCAAGTTCAGCGATTCGAGCAATATGCAATTCCGGTTTGCGGCATTCAACTTCCTGAACCATGCGAACTCGAGCTTCACAGGAAGCTTTCCGACGCAGACCACGTTGAACTTCACCAACACATCGCCAGGCGCGACACTGGCCAACAGCACCAATCAGAATGCGGACTTCGGCATTGCTTCGTTGCGCGAAGGACGTCGCATCGTGGAGATGTCGCTGAAGCTGAACTTCTAACAAAACGTCAAGAGCAAAACAATTCGGCGGAGGGACGTTGTCCCTCCGCCGAGTTGCGTTTACGAGCTTCCACAGAAGTTAAATGCAGGTATCAGACCATTGTCGCTTTGCCTTTTCGATCTTAAATAATGGTGTCTATACGAGTGATGCGGCGGGCTGAGGAGCTTCTTGCAGCTCTTGCAGGATCTGGGCGATTGCCGATGCCGCTGCTTTTGTTGCCAGTTCAGAAAGACTTATGCAGATGGGCTGATGGGGATCGATTGTGATGGCGTAGAGAGTCACATCATGATCACCGCTCTGCATATGGAACACGTCAAGGAGATCCTTGACGCCCACGTCGTGTGCGGTGAGCGTGGGTGGGTAATCGCGCGAAAATCGAGGTGTGGTGCGTGTAACGGTGCCGATGGGATTGCCATCAGCGGCAGCGTCGATCAAGATGACACGGTTGGCTGACTGCAGAGGCTCGAGCAGAATGAAGCCGCCGGTGCCGCCGTCGAGACAGGTAACGTCCGCGGGCAGTTCAAGGTTCTCGAGGGCCTGGACAATGTGAACGCCGATTCCCTCGTCACCCATGAGGATGTTCCCCAGGCCGAGGACCAGGGTGCGGGGGGATTCAGTCATCCTGCTTCTCTCTTTCAAACTTCCAGCCACCGACGATGGAGGAGATGGTGCCGCGTCCCTCGATGTAGTCGTGATAAAAGGCGAGGTAGATGTGGATGATGATGAAGGACACGAAGAACCAGAGCAGGAGATGATGCCAGGAGCGGACGCTGGCTTCACCGCCCATCAAAGGGACGATCCAGGTAAACATTCGCGGCAGCCAGGAGTTGCTCATGCTGGAATAGAGCGCAAAGCCGGTGATGGTCTGCGCCACGAACGCCAGGAAGGTGAAAAAGTAGACAAAGCCGGCAACCGCGTTATGGCCCGTAGAGATAGGTCCGTGCAGCTTGGTCTGCAGGACATCCGCCTTGAATACGTCAACCATCTCTTGGCGCTGTGCGCGAGTTAGAGGAAAGAAGGCGTTCCAGCGAGCGTACTTATTGCTGTTGAATCCCCAATAGATGCGAGCCGCGAAGTTGAAAACATACACAAAAGCGCAGACGAAGTGAATAAACCGAACCCAGCCAAACCAGTATTGCTGGTAGGCCTCGGCAGCATAGAAGGCGCGAATCGGGGCGCCGATGATGTACCCAGAGATGCAAAGCAGCACCAGGGTGACGGCATTGATCCAGTGATAGACGCGGACTGGCAGTTCCCACACGTACACTCGTCGATATTCAACGGGATGTTCGGCCAAGGGCGGAAAAACGGCAGCCGGAGCTGTTCGCGCATTGATTCTGGAAGCAGTCATATCGGTTACTCGAAGGAAACTTGGTGAAGGTGCCGTCCCTGCGGATCGTACAGGTGCACGGAGCAAGCGAGGCACGGGTCGAAGGAGTGGATGGTGCGCAGGATCTCGACGGGCTCATCGAGCTTGGCGACAGGAGTTCCGATCAGCGACTCTTCGAAGGAGGAGCGCTGTTGTTTCGCATCACGAGGAGAGCCGTTCCAGGTAGTGGGCACCACCAGTTGATAGTTATCAATCTTGCCATTTTTGATCTTGATCCAGTGGGCGAGGGAGCCACGCGGCGCTTCGACAAGGCCGACGCCTTCGCATTCCGTTGGCCAGGTTTTGGGTTCCCACTTTTCACCGTTGAAGGTGGAAGTCTCGCGGGTCTTGACGCGCCCCATGAGTTCGGCAAAGAACTCCTTGAGCCAGCCCATGGCAAGTTCGGCATCGATGGCGCGCGCGGCGGTGCGTCCCAACGTACTGAAGACGGCTTCGAGAGGCACGTTTAGTTTGCCCAGCACAGCGCCGACGGATTCTTTGACGTCGGCATGGCCGGCAGCGTAGGACACGAGCAGGCGAGCGAGAGGGCCGGTCTCCATGGGTTGATCTTTCCACCGAGGAGTTTTCAGGAAGGAATATTTTTCGTAGCCGGCGAGGGATTCGAAGGGAGGCTTGGGGCCGGAGTAATTCAGCTTGGTTTCGCCTGCCCAGGGATGAAGGCCGGCCGCATCACCACCTTCGTAGTCATACCAGGAATGAGCGATGTATTCCTTGATTTCCTGCGAATCGCGTGGATTGACGGGATGGACCTTGCTGAAGTCGCGATTGAGAATCACGCCGCGGGCAAACTTGAAAGAATCGACCTGGCTATAGCCGCGTGTCGGGTATTCACCATAACTCAGGTAGTTTTTCAGTCCGCCGCCCCACTTGGCCCAGTCCTTGTAGAAGGAGGCGACGGCGAGGACGTCAGGAATGTAGACCTGATTGATGAATTCGTCGGCCTGGCTGATGAGGCTGGCCACCAGGTTGAGACGTTCCGAATTGATGGCTGCCACTTCATCGACATCGATCGAGCATGGAACGCCGCCGACGAGGTAATTGGGATGTGGATTCTTGCCGCCAAAAACAGCATGAATCTTGACAATGTCCTTCTGCCATTCGAGAGCGTCGAGATAGTGCGCAACCGCTATGAGGTTGACTTCAGGAGGAAGTTTGTAGGCGGGATGACCCCAATAGCCGTTGGCGAAAATGCCCAGACCGCTGGCGGCAAAGGCCTTGATCTTTTCCTGGACGGCGGCGAAGTAGGCGGGCGTGTTCTTGTCCCACTTGGAGAAGGAGCCGGCCAGTTCGGCGGCCTTCTTTGGATCAGCCTTCAACGCATTGACGATGTCGACCCAGTCGAGAGCGTGCAGATGATAGAAGTGAACGACATGATCGTGCACGTAAAGCGTGGACATCATGATGTTGCGGATCAATTCGGCGGTGGGTGGAACGGAGATGCCAATGGCGTCTTCGACAGCGCGCACGCTGGCCAGCGCGTGGACAGTGGTGCAGACGCCGCAGACACGTTCGGTGATGGCCCAGGCATCGCGAGGATCGCGGCCGATGAGGATTTTTTCGAGGCCTCGCACCATGGTTCCGGCGCTGAATGCGTCTGTGATGATGCCGTTTTCGACGACTGCCTCGATGCGCAGGTGTCCTTCGATGCGTGTGACTGGATCGACTACGATGCGTGCCATGATTCCTCTTGCTCCTGTTACTTGCCAGCGGGTACTTGGGTGTGTTCTTCGGCGTGCACTTCCGCGATGACTTTCTGCTTGCGGATGTTGGTGACGACGGCATGTGCGGCTACGCCGGCGAGGGTGGCTACGCCGACGTCGATTCCGATCGTGTCAGCTGTACTCTCGATGCCGAAACCGGGGAACGAAGCCAGGTGTTGATAGAAGGGGCCGTTATCCCAGAAACCCTCTTCGCTGCAGCCGATGCAGCCGTGACCGGACTGAATTGGATAGCTGGTGCCCTCGTTCCACTTGGTGACAGAGCAGGCGTTGTACGTGACAGGGCCACGGCAGCCCATCTTGTAGAGGCAGTAGCCCTTGCGCGCGTTCTCGTCGTCGAACGATTCCACGAACAGGCCGGCATCGTAATTGGGGCGGCGATAGCAGGTGTCGTGAACGCGGCGACCGTAGAATTCCTTGGGACGGCCAAGGCTGTCGAGCGCAGGAATCTGACCCAGCACCAGCAGGTGGGTCACGACGGCCATCATCACGTCGGCGATGGGCGGGCAGCCGGGGACATTGATGACCGGCTTGTTGATCAGCTTGTGAATGGGCGTGGCGCCGGTGGGATTGGGCTTGGCAGCCTGCACGCATCCGTTCGAAGCGCAACTGCCCCATGCAACGACAGCCGCTGCGTCCTTGGCCACCGTCTGCAGAATGGACTCAGCGGTCTTGCCGCCGATCATGCAATAGACGCCGTCTGCGCCCGTCGGCACCGCGCCTTCGACCAGAACGATGTACTTTCCCTTGTTGTTCTGGATGGTGTCGTTGAGGCTCTTCTCTGCCTGGAAGCCAGAGGCTGCCATGAGCGTCTCGGTGTAGTTGAGCGACATCACGTCAAGCAGCGCATCGACGACGATGGGGTGCGAGGCGCGGATGAAGGACTCGCTGCAGCAGGTGCATTCCTGGAAATGCATCCACACGACGGCGGGCTTTTCCTTTTTCTCGAAGACTGAGGCGACCTGCGCTCCAGCGGATCTGTCTAAACCCGCCATGACGGCAGCGGCCGTGCAGAACTGAAGGAAGTCTCTGCGGCTGTAGCCTTTCTGTTGCATTGACTGCCAAATGGAGAGAGCCATGTTCACCTCGCTTGTGTCGAAGACGGCGCCCCTCCTCCGGCGGAGGAGCAAAAGAATTATGCCGATCAACTTTTAGCGAAGGTAACGATCACGCAATACGATCGGATGTGAGCGGCATCACAAATCGCGAAGTCGTATCAAGAAGAGTGACGGAGCCCACAAAGAGGCGTTTTACAGCACCATGGCTCGCAAATTCTTGCCAGAATGGCTGACTGCCGGGGCGCTCCGGCGAGAACTCAGGCGCGGATGATGCCGTGCGAAACGGCGTAGCGGGTGAGATCCGCGGTATTGCGCAGGCCGAGTTGATCCATGATGGCGGCCTTGTGGAATTCAACGGTCTTGGGCGAAATCTTGAGAGAGACACCAATTTCTTTCACGGTTCTGCCCTCGGCGGTGAGTTGCAGCACCTGCCTTTGTCGAGGCGTGAGGGAAGTATCGGTGACATCGCCGGCAACGATCTTGGAGATGTCGGGGAGGGTCGTCTGACCCGGCCCAGGGACGGAAGTGATGTAAGTCTGACCGCGGAGAGCATTGTGAATTGCGCCTTGCAATTCGGTGGAAGCCGACTGTTTCGCGACAAAGGCGCTCGCGCCAGCGCGAAACGCCGCCTGAATGTAATGCCTGTCAATCTGCTGGGTGACAAAAACAAGCCTGACGTTGGGATAGGACTTGCTGATGAGACGTGCGGCTTCGATCCCGTTGAGTTCAGGCATGGCGATATCGAGGACGATGACGTCGGGAGTCATGCTATTGAGCATCGTCAGCAATTCCCTTCCATTCGATGCTGTCCCGATGACGTCGAAGTCCGCTTCCAGCAGGCGGCGAAGTCCTTCAGTCATGAGTGTATGATCGTCGGCGATGATGATACGCGGCTTATTCATGTTGAGATAGCGGCACTTCGACGGTGACAGTGGTTCCCTTCCCCAAAGATGAGTGGATCGTAACCGATCCATGGACCAGGCGTGCACGCTCGATCATGCTGATGAGACCAAGGCCGCCGCGAGGTCCTTCCGGGTCGACATCGAAACCCAGGCCAAGATCGATCACAAGCAGGACCAGCTTATCTTCAACTTTTTCGAGGATTACTTTGACGTGGGTCTTGCCGGCGTGCTTTGACACATTGCGAAGCGCTTCCTGAGCAATTCGGTAGAGAGCAGCGGCAACGTTAGTTGAGATGCTCTCCGGCAGGTTGATTCCAAAATACGTGGCCTGCATTTCTTCGCGTTCTCCAAAGTCTTGGGTAAGTGCGTTGAGCGCGGAGGGCAGGCCAAGGTCATCCAGGATGGCGGGATGGAGGCGATGAGAAATGCTGCGAACATCGTTGGCAAGTTGCGTAAGCTGCTTTCGCAGATCGCCGATTTCGCCGTAGATCGGCGTATCTTTTTCTTTTTCCTGCAGGGCGCGGAGACGCAAATCGAGGATGCTGAGATTTTGGCTGATGTCGTCGTGAAGCTCTCGAGCGACGTGGCGGCGCTCTTCGTCCTGCACGGTGAAGAGATGGGCGGTGAGACCGCGCAGCTCTTCCTGGCTGCGCTCCAACTGACGCCTGGCAAGGGTAATCTCTTCTTCCAGTTGACTCTTTGCGTGCAGGAACTGCTCTTCTTCCCGCCTCTGTGACGTGAGGTCCTGGATTGTGAAGAGAATGGCGCGATCGCCATCCAGGGTGAGCGATTCGCCTCTGAAGATGAAAACTTCACGCCGCGCTGTGGTTGACACGTGTTCTACAGAAAACTTGCTGCCGGGTTCGCCGCTGCGCAGGCGGCTCAGGTGCTCATTAACGGCATGAGCTCCCCACAGGTGCTCGAGGAGATCGGGCAGCGAATGGCCGACGAGCTGAGCCTCGCGCATCTGCGTTAACTGGCGGAACGCAGTATTGGCGCTACGGACGGTGCAATCGGTGTTCATCACGGCGACAGGAATGGGGACTCGCTCCAGCATGGAGTTCACGAAGTCCCGCGAATCGCGCAGCTCCTCCTGGATTTTCCGCATCTGATCGATATCGAAGAAGAGGATGATTAAACCCTCGATCTTATTTTCCGAAGTGCGGTAGGGCCGGACGCGTAGCAGGTACCAGCGCCCATCACGATCCTGCACCTCTTCTTCGCGTGTGCCGAGAGTTTCCAGCACGTCGCGCAAAATGGGCTCGATATCCCCGATGCTGAGATGGAGCCGTATCTCAGTGATCGACCGACCGATGTCGGAAGGCCGGACGCTGAGTAGACGCTGCATGGGCGGCGTGAACTGGCGAATGCTCAGTTCGTTATTCAGCATGAGCAGGGGTATGTTGACGCTGTTGAGCAGGTTGTTGAGATCGTTTCCGGTCTGCACCAGGACGGAGTTACGCTGCTGCAACTCCTCGTTGACGGTCTGCAGTTCCTCGTTGGCGCTCTGCAATTCTTCCTTGGTGGTTTCCAACTCCTCGTTGGTGCTTTGCAGTTCTTCGTTGGCGGATTGGATCTCTTCGTTGGCTGATACCAACTCCTGGTTGCGGGCGTCGCGCTCTTCGATCAACGATTGCAGATGGAAGCGATTGGCCTCAAGATCCAGGCGCAACTGGGCAATGACTTGGTCTTTGCCTTCGGGGCTGATCAAGGATGGAATGGCCAGGTCGGAGCTGCGATTGGAGTGCTCGTTGGCGTTTTCGAATAGAACCAGGAAGCAGCGAAACTTGGCGTTCACCACCGTGATGGGCAGCACTTCAACCCGGAATGAGTATTCCGAATGACCGCGATGAACGGTGACAGCACCCAGACTGACGGGAACATTCTCTGCAACGGCTCTTTCGACTGCGGACTTCACGGTAAAGGAGATCGACTCGCGGAGGATCCGGGACAGATTCCAACTGACGGGACCCGAACCAAGATCGATGAAAGGCGAGGTATCGCCTCTCGACTGCAAAACATTCATCTGTTCGTCGACGATTAGCCCTGGAGGTCCGTAACGAGCAAGGACGATGCGATCCGCCGCGCGCTGAAGATCGACGTCCGGCCACACGTCGGCGCGGTTCGTAGACTCGAGCAATCGTTGCTGAAGCGGAGCCGCGGATTGCACCGTAAAAGGAGGCAGATCGTAGCCCGTGTGCAGGCGAATACTTAGCTTTGTGTACAGCTTGAAGCGCCGATCGACGGTGGTGAATAGCTCACCGTAGTCGCGCAGACTTTCGGAACTGCCCAGGAGGAGATAACCGGAGGGTTCGAGAGCGTAGTGGAAGGTATTAAGGATCTGCTTTTGCAAAGGCTGATTGAGATAGATCAACACATTGCGGCAACTGACGAAATCCATATGAGAAAAGGGTGGGTCGCTGACCAGGTTCTGGCGGGCAAAAATACAGAGATCCCGCACGCGCTTGGCGACCTGGTAGCCGCGATCTATCTTGACGAAATAACGCCGCAGGCGTTCTTCCGATATTTCTCCCTGGAGGCTTTCGGCGTAGACACCGTTCCGGGCCATGTCGATTGATCGCTCGCTGGCGTCTGTGCCAAAAAGCTGGATGGGGGAGTCAATGCCCGCCATTGCCATGTATTCGAGGAACAGGATGGCAAGGGAAAAAGCTTCTTCACCGGAGGAGCATCCGGCGCACCAGATGCGTACGGGCTCGTCCTTGGCATGATCATGGAAGAAAGTTGGCAATACCTCCTGGCTAAGAAAATCCCAGACTTCAGGGTCGCGGAAGAATCGCGTCACGTTGATCAGCGCGTCTTCCTGCAGGATGCGCAGTTCTTCGGGACGGACCTGCAGGTAGCGAGCGTAGTCGGCGAGGCTTTCCATGCGCATCAGCATCATGCGTCGTCCGATGCGACGGCGAAGGGTGGCCGGCTTGTATTGGCGGAATTCGAGGCCGGAGACACCACGCATCAATTGCAGGATGCGCTGAAAGTGCTGCTCATCGCCATTAAGTGCCTCGCCCATTTCCAGCGCGCGCACTTCAGGTTTCAGGAAATGACCCGCCACCCGGTTTAGCTCGATTCCTAACTCGGCGGGAGCCTTGACCATGTCGACGTGGTCGGCAGCGATGGAGCTGCGCGGCATGCTGCCGTGGGTGGCCGTCTCCGGGGCCTGGACGAGGGCAAGGCCGCCCTCTCCCTTAATGAGTTTCAGGCCGAAGGCTCCGTCCGAGTCAGCGCCCGAGAGCACGACACCAACGGCAAAATTCTTCTGCTCCAGGCCCAGCGACCGGAAGAAGAGATCGATGGGCATAGCCGACCGGTGAGTGGATGGCCGGGGTATCACCTGAAAAACACCATCTTCCAAGGTCGCCAGTTCGTTGGGAAGCAGGACATACAGATGATTCGGCTCGGGACGAATTCCATGCTCGATCGGCAGCACCGGCATTTTGGTTTCTTTCGCCAAAATCTCAACGAGATAGCTCTTCTGATCCGGCGCGAGATGAGTGATCAGGCAGAACGACATTCCGGTTTTGGAGTCGAGATTTCGGAGAATCTCCTGTATCGCCTGCAGCCCGCCGGCGGATGCACCGATCCCGACGACCAGATAATCGAGGGGCGGTTTGCGCTGTTGTTCACGCAGTGAATCCGACTCGGTTTGCGCGTCATCGGGCGCGACGACAACGCCCTCCTTGGCAGGCGAAGCGGTCATGGCATCGGCTGATTCTTCTGCGAATTCGTTGTGGTCGCTGGAAGGATTCATATTCCCCGGTTGCATCCTGTGCAGCCGCAATGGCAATCGCGCTTCTGGCAGTCACATCATACGCCACGGCACTCTTTTACTAAAATTATCAAAACCCAGTGTTTTGCCTAGTACATCTGCGACTCCGCGATGAATACTTCTTAGAAGCCCGCCGGGCTGATCCGATTGCCAGACGCCGCAGCAGTAAGAGCTTTCTATCCTTCCCGTTCATTGCGTTATCGAAACGGGGATCTCGCGTTCTGAGACTGAAATTCCGCCCCTTGTTTCCCATGGCCGGTTGATTACAGATGTTACTTTTCCGGCTTAGAGACTGACCGCGCCTGTCATGTCCTCCTCTTTTGCTCCGCTTCTCTCGGGTATCTGGCCGTTCTGTGACGGAGAGCGATCGTTACAACCAGTGTGATGCGGAATCAGCCTTGTGCAAGTCGCACGCTCAAAGCAGGACACTTTACGGGAAGAGGTTGCGATGCCAGCCACAAAGCGAACGAAAATCCTTGTAGCCGACGATGAGAGGGTGATTGCGGACACGCTCGCCACGATTCTCACGAAGGCGGGATAAGAAGCACTTGCAGCCTATAGCGGAAGTCAGGCTGTGCTCATCGCCGCTACATTTGAACCTGATATGTTTCTTTCGAATGTCGTGATGCCCGGGATGACGGGTATCGAAGCGGCGATCGAGTTGAGTTTGCGAGATCGGTCGTGCAAGATCCTGCTGTTCTCCGGGCAAGCCGCGGCGGCAGACGTGCTCAAAAAAGCGAGCGAGCGGAATCAGCATTTCGAAATTCTCAGCAAGCCCATTCACCCAGCGAATCTGCTGGCACAGCTGAAATATTCCGAGGCGCAAGTATGAGCAGGATGACGGCAGCGTCAGAGAAAGCGCAGCGCGGCGACAGGACTATTGGCCGCTGCCTTCAATCAACGTGATAATGCGATCGATAGCGGGCGCGGCAAATTTCTCGACCTTTCCGCTGGGCCAATGGACCTCAATGCCATCCACTGAGGTGGTATCTCCCAGCCCAAAATGGATGCGAGGATCGCTCGTGGAGATATAGCTTCCGCCGCTCAGCACGTCGCCGCGCTGCCGCATGTGATTGCCCGTCAGGTAGACTGTCGCCCCTACTGCATCCTTTGGACTTTTGGGGCCGCCCACAAGTTTTAACTCCAACCAGTGATTGTGGTCAGGGTTGACGTTGCGCAAGATGACGGGATGATGGTCTTCAACATTGATTACGGCGTCCAGCTTGCCGTCGTTGAACAGATCGCCGACAGCGAGGCCTCGCGCGGGCATGACCAGGGCCAGGCCGGTTCCTTCAACCGCGGGAACGGTTTCAAATTTCTTGCCCTGCATGTTGTGGAAGAGCAGAGGACGCTGAGCCCAGGTTGTGCCCCATTGATGCTGGTCCACTTGAGGGTAAACGTGCCCGTTCACGAGCAACAAATCCTTCCAGCCATCGTTATCGTAGTCGAGGAACGAATCGCCCCAGCCGAGGAATGGAACCGATATTTCCGCAATCCCGAGCTGGTAGCTGATGTCGGTGAAATTTGCGTCGCCCTCATTGTGATAGAGCGGCTTGTAGTCGTCAGAAAACGTGGTGTTATAGATGTCGAGCAAACCGCTGTTTTCGTAGTCCCCAACCGCGATGCCCATGGACGCGGTTTCGCGTCCAGCCTCATTCAACGCATAACCGGAGGCGTAACTTACATCCTCGAAGGTGCCATCACCCTTGTTGAGGTAAAGATAGTTTGGAGTTGAATCATTCCCTACCAGCAGGTCGGGTTTGCCGTCGTTATTGATGTCAACGAAGAGTGTACTCAGGCCATAGTATCCAGGCTCATCGGCGACACCTGCTTTGACGCTGACGTCAGTAAACGTGCCGTCCCCGTTGTTGTGGAAGAGATGATCCGGCTCACCCTTGAGACCGTGAGGGCCGCAGTTAACAGCCTCTCCGCGAAACGAGCAGAAGGCGAACGACACGCCGTTGGCGCCGCTGACGGGCGGATTGTTGCGATCGAAATGTACGTAGCCCGAAACGAATAAATCCAAGCGTCCATCACCGTCGTAGTCGCCCCACGTAGCGCCGGCCGACCAGTTGCCTAGTGTGACGCCGGCTTTTTCTGCAACGTCTGTGAATGTGCCGTCATGGTTGTTGTGGTACAGGCGGTTCTTGCCGTAATTGGCGACGAAAATATCCGGCCATCCATCATTGTCGTAATCGGCGACGGCAACTCCAAAGCCCCAGCGATCGTTGGTCACGCCGGCCTTGGCCGCGACGTCTGTGAAGGTGCCATCGTGGTTGTTGTGAAACAACGCAGCGTGAGGCGGTTCTTCTTTTCCGTCGAGTGCTTTGAACGTCGAACCGTTCGCGAAGTACATGTCGAGCCAGCCGTCGTTATCGTAGTCGATCAAACCGACACCGGAACCATCGGTCTCCAGGATGAACTGCTTGTCTGTATTGCCCATCCGGTGCGTCCAGTGGGTGATCCCGGCTTTTTCTGAGATGTCCTGAAAAATGATGGGACCTGTACTGACAAATCCTCCAGCGGTGATGGGTCGCTGGTGGGAATCATACTGCGCCGGATGAGGCGAGCCGGTGGCTGCTCCGCCCGCGGCAGCCGGTTGCGCGCCCTCGGTGGGTTTGTCGGCCTGGCCAGTCGACCCGGATCCCATTCCGGAGGTTTGAGAAAGCAACGTTGAGGGCAACAACAGGCAAACCAGTAAACCGAATTTCGCGCGCAGGTGAAGGACCGTAAACATGACAGAGAGTATACGTGTGCCGGATGGAAGCGAGCATCCTCAAGAAGGTGGAGACGTGACTCCAGATCAGGGCTCCGTGATCTCGTAGGGCAGCCCGAAACGTCCAATCTGGATCATGGGTTTTTCAGCCGGCACCCAGATCCGGAGCTGTTCGACGCGGGTGTTGGCAACCAGCCGCCGCGCCTGTGCGTTCCCCATCAATTTTCCGGACTGGGCCTCGTGAAGGTGCACATTCAGGGCCTCTCCATCCTTGTCGCGCTGCCAACCGAAGACGTATTCCCCGCGCGGCAAGAAGATCCCTCCAATTCGAACAGGGGCTTGGACGATAAGATAGTGCGAGTATTTTCCGTCGGCAGAATATCCGGCGGTGATCAGGACCACGCCCGCGATGAAATGGCCCTTCCCGTCGGTGATCCCGCTCGCCGTGCGCATCTCGGTTTCAATATGCTCTTTTTCGACTGGGGCGCGGGCGGGCAGCAGCGCGGCTAGTTCTGCGTCGGTAGCCTGCCGCCACGCCGGCTTCTGCGCGTGGGCTTTGAGTGCAGGGCCCAGCAACATTGTCGCGCCCATAACAAGGACGATCCATCGTCTCGTGTAGGACGCGGAGTTCATAACCGAATGTCCCCCTGAGATTCCAACTGAACCAGGCCTCGTTGAATGGCGGCTGTGGCGGCCTGGGTTCGATCGGAAACGCCAAGTTTGCCTAGCAGGTTGTTGATGTGGGTTTTCACTGTGGCCTCTGAAATTTCCAGCTCAGTGCCTATTTCCTTGTTGCTTTTGCCGCGCACGATCTGCTCCAGGACATCCTGTTCCCGCTGTGTGAGTTGTTCGGTGGACATGCGCTCCGCGAGGCGCTGAGCAATGACGGGGGGAATGCAGGACTTGCCCGCGTGCACCGCGCGTATGGTGCTCAGCAATACGTCCACGGTCATGCCCTTGAGCAGATAGGCACGCGCGCCAGCTTGGAGCGCCCTGTAGATGTCCTCGTCGCCATCGTATGTGGTGAGAACAATGAAGCGGGCCTGGGCATGATTTGCTCTTACTCTTTGGATGACTTCAACGCCGCTCATTTTGGGCAGGCGGAGATCTATGAGTGTGATGTCCGGATAGCTGGATTCGAATTGCTTCATAGCCTCGAGTCCGTCGGCAGCCTCAGCCACGACCTCTACGCCTTCCGCGACACTAAGGAGGGCAATAAGGCCCTGACGAACTACATGGTGATCTTCAACGACCAAGATGCGAATAGGACTGCTTGTCACAATAGCTCCTTCCCGATGGTACCTGACATAAGCTGGCTCACTGCGAGTTTGAATTGGAGTGTGGGGTCGAACCTTCTTGGGTGGCAACGCCCTCGGCCGGCTTCCCACCTTGGATCGAACTTGACGAACCACTGCGTATTTTCCCCGAGGCTTCAGGGATCGCAATGCGAAGGCTGACCGTGGTGCCGGACCCTGGTTCGCTGATGACCGTTAGCTCCCCGCGAATCAAGGCGGAGCGCTCCAGCATGCCCGTAAGTCCATAATGTCCCGAGTTTCCATTCGAGGAAGCAATGTTTCTGCCTTCTCGTTTGGATGAGACGAGGGCAGGCGGAGGAACAAATCCTTTTCCGTCGTCAGAAATGATGAGGCTGAGCACACGCTCATCGTAATCCAGATGTACGCGCACCTGTGTTGCAGCCGCATGTCGCTTCACGTTTTGGATGGCTTCTTGCGCGATGCGCAGGATCTCCTTTTCCACATTGGCGTCCAGAGCACGATAAGCTCCATGAATTTCGAGGATCGCTTCAAGATCGGGCGTGTGCGTTTTCTCCACGAGGCGACGCAGATGCACTGGCAGATTATGTTCGTTGCCATCCTGAGAACGCAGCGCCCAGATCGATTGGCGGGCGTCGTCAAGACCTTCGCGGACAAGTGCCTGGGTCGTGGCGAGATGTTTAGTAGCAGCCTCGGCACGGTTGTGACGGAGCAGCTCGCCCAGCACTTCAAGCTGGAGAGAAATGCCTACATACCCCTGCGCCAGGGTGTCGTGAATCTCGCGAGCGATACGGTTTCGCTCTGCCATGACCACGCTGAATTCACGACGCACGCGACGAATGCGGCGACGGAAAATCCATGCGACTATAAGTGCGACAGCTAGCAGAACCGCGGCGCGAAACCAGGCCGTCTGGTAGACATGAGGAAGAAGTTCGAAGGACAGGTCGGCCTCAGGATAAATGGGCGCATCGCCGGCTACTGTTCCAGCCGTAACCCCGGACGAATTGGTTGCCTTCGGTTCGTAGGAGAAGCCTGCATCTCCGAGTGTGGCGCGCACGCGAAACCGATACTGGCCCGGCGGAATGTTGGTGTAATAAGCTGTGCGGCGGGTTCCAGCGTCTGTCCAATCGTGATCGAACCCCTCCAGCATGTATTGGTAGCGCAGCTTCTGGGGCGCAGCGAAGCTAAGGCCGGCATAGTCAAACTGGAAACGCAGGCTACCCGCGGCGATCCGGTGAGAGGTTGAAGTGCTTCCGTCGGCAATGAGGTCATCAACAGCGAATCTCTCGATAACGACTGGAGGCGGCCCGGGCATTTCTGCGAAGTGCAGAGGGTCGACCGTGATGAGGCCTTTCGGCGTGGTAAACCAAATCCGGCCATCGCTCGATCTGCTCGTTGTTGGATGGCTGTTCTTGCTCGTTTCGCGACTGCGAAGGCCGTCGGCGGTGGTGAAGTGAATGGCGTTCAAAGCACACGCTCCACCGTGTGCGCACTTCATCAGACTGAGAATATCGACTCGAGTCAGTCCCGAGTCGGAAGCAATCCACATATGCTTGCGGTCGTCGTGAAGCAAAGCGTGGACGCCTAAGGGAAGTTCACCGTCATGCTTCTCTGTGTTCGCTGCAGGACTGGTGCTATTGCCGTGATCGGGCAGCGCGATGAAACGGCCACCGTCCCACAGGGCCAAGCCTTGGTTCTGAGTCCCAACCCAGAGAGTTCCATCAGGCGTCACATCGAGGGCGGTTATCACGTTGCTCGGCAACCCATCCGCCGTTGTGAAGTTCCGGATGGCTCCCTGATGCATACGCGAAAGTCCGTTCAGAGTAGCTACCCACAAATCGCCATCGGGAGTTTTGACCATGGCTCCCACGAGATCGCTGCCAAGGCCATCGAGCTGAGTGAAATTGCGCAGATGTGCATGATCGAAATGAGTCAACCCTCGGCGTGTACCAATCCACAGTGATCCATCTTCTGCGGAAAGGAGCGAACGGATGAAGTCATCGGGAAGCCCATCGGCTGAGGTAAACGTCGATATCGAATTTCCCACGCCTCGCTTATGAATGCAATTGAGCCCATCTGGAGTGCCCACCCAGATATCGCCGTTGGGAGCCGATGCTAAAGCCAGAATGACATTGCTAACCAGACCGCGGGCGGTGTTGAAGACTGTGGGGACGGGCGACGGAGAATTGTTCGCTCCATTCACCGATTCTTCCGCGATCCGATTCAATCCACTGTCGCGCGTGCCGATCCAAAGATAGTTTTTTTCGTCTTCGATTATGGCCGTCGTGGCGTCGGAACTGAGGCCCTCCCTCGCTCCCAAAGTTCGAAAGCGGCTGTCGCGGAAAACCTGCAGGCCTGCCGTTTCAGCGCCTACCCAAAGATCACCTTCGCGATCTTCAAGAAACGAAACAACTGCATTGGAAGCGAGTGGATCGGATGCGGGTAACAGTTGTGCGGAATAGGCAGACTGTTTGCCCGAACCAGTTACCTGCTCCAGGGATAGCCGGGCCATGCCATGATTCGTACCGATCCAAAGGCTTGCCTCTCGATCTGGATAGATGACTTCGATGCGCGAGCCGGGAAAGTCCTTACCGATCGTGAATCGTTCGATGCTTGCGGCGGAAGCGGACGGTTGTCGCGGAAGAACCAGCACGACGACGCTCTTGCTTGCCACAGCAATTGTTCCATTGGAAAGGCGACGCAGAAAGCTCACTCCCCCTTTGGGCAGTTGCCCCTTTTCCAGAACCGTAGTGTTCTTTCCTGCACCCAAGAGAAAAACTCCGTCGCTGTTGGCCATCAGCACATTGCCATTCGTGTCGGCACTTACCAGCGACGCAGTAGGAGTTGCAGGAATGCCGAGCTGGTTTTGAGACTGCCAGCCGTCTTGGCGGAAGACAGTCACGCCCGACGTGGTTCCCACCCAAAGACCGCCCGCGTTATCGGCCGCCATTGAGGTGATGGCACGGTCGGGCGCTCCGACAATGGGCGTGGCTTGAAAATTTTTCCCATTCCAGCGCGCCAGGCCTTGCTCGGTATTTACCCAGAGTGTTCCATCCGAAGTTTGTGCGAGAGCCTGAATGGAGTTGCTGGGCAGGCCTTCGCGGGTGCTGTAGAAGCTGGGACGGCCATCAAACCAACGCACTAAGCCATCGCCCGTACCTACCCAGATGCTGCCTTCAAGGGTGTCGTCGCCCGATTGCCTGGCGCTGTGCGTTTCCAGCAAACAACGAACCTCAGCATCCGGATAACCGCGCGTTGTCGCATGATCAAAGACCTGGAAGGAAGAGCCGTCAAAGCGGGCAAGTCCCAATTCCGTGCCGATCCACAAGAAACCGTTGTGCGACTGCAGCAGGAAAGGAACGGTATTTTGGGGGAGTCCATTCTCAATTGTCCAAGCCTGTCGAGAAAGCCGCGAAAGAGGCGTGGCCGGCTGCAAAGCGAACGATCTGCCGGCAGCCAGCACAAGGGTCGCCAGAACAAGGCGAGACAGGATCCGCAGATTGAAGCAAAAAAGCATCTGCTGCAATCCAACACGGGTTGCGCCCGTTATGCAACAGCTGGACTGAGAAATCTCGTGAACCAAAGGGTTCCAGCAATCATTGCTCCTAGAATTCCATCCAAAGGTGGAGATACGACTAGAACGAGAGGCTCAAGACGGCATGCCCGGAAACCCGTACCGTAAGAGAGTCTCTTGACATCAAGGGCAGCGACGCTTTCTCGCGGTCACTGCCCTTCCTTTTTTGGTGATCTGCCTGAGTCAGCGGCAAATCGCTATGTGGCTTTACACTATGAGAGTGGTGACGAGGGTGCGGTCAGCGCTTGGCGATAAATCTGAGTGACCGCGATCCTTAACCCAAAGGATGGTACCTTGCCCTTCGCGGAAGCCAATGGGATTCACACTCACTATGAAATAACCGGGCATGCTGGCCTGCCCGTCTTGACGTTCTCCCATTCCCTGGGCGCCGATCTGGACATGTGGTTGGGACAGGTCGACTCTCTGAATTCCTATTTTCAAATCCTGCGCTACGATGCTCGCGGCCATGGCCAATCTGCGACAGCATCGGGACCAGCCTCAATTGCGGATATGGGTAGGGATGTACTCGGCCTACTGGACGCGTTGAACGTTCAAACGACGAGCTTCTGCGGCATCTCCATGGGAGGGCTTATTGGACAGTGGCTGGGTATCCACGCGCCACATCGAGTCGACAAACTGGTGCTCGCCAACACGGCGACCAAGATCGGCAATACCGAAAGCTGGAACACTCGCATCGCGACCGTCCAGCAGGAGGGGTTGCAAACCATTGTCGATGGGACTTTGGAACGGTGGTTCATTGCAGGGTTTCGCGAAGAACATCCTGAAGTCGTCGACGGCATACGGGCGGGTTTCTTGAAGACAGATCCAGCGGGATATGCAGCATGCTGCGCCGCAATTCGCGATGCCGATTTTCGGAATGAGGTGTGCCAGATAGCGTCGCCGACGTTGGTCATTGCAGGCAGCGCCGATCCTGTGACCACACTCGCAGATGGGCAATTTCTGGCTTCACAAATCGCTTCGGCCAGCTATGTTGAAGTGAAGGCTGCCCACTTATCAAATCTAGGCGCTGCAGACTTCTTTAATGAAGCGCTGCGAGGCTTTTTCAATCATTGAGTGCGAGTACGCGCACATGTCTTATTGCTCTTGAAAATGCTTTGCAACCCCCTATTCAAGGGGGCACTTCCCCTTCTGCGAATCATGTCTCGAGAGCTTTATTGCGGTATCTCGTGAAAAAGGCCGATCCGCGTCGAGAAGACGCACCGCTTGCTCTGCCTGTTACCTTGACATCTCCCTGCACACAGCATAAAGTTCGGGTCGAATAGAAATTCTCAACACCTCGAAATCAAAGTCATTCAAACTTCCCGGAGGATGCAAGTGAAGTCTCGCAGCTCATTCCTAGTTGCCCTGTGTTCTACAGCTTTGCTTGGATCTTCCACGAGCCGTGTTCTTATCGCCCAGACAGGACACGAAAGCATTGGTATCTTTGAAGGGCATTCGGACGTTGGCGCTGTTCTAAAGCAGGGCGACGCCACCTATGACGCATCAACAAAGACTTACACGCTGCATGGAGCAGGCGAGAACATGTGGCTGACTAAGGACGCGTTCCAGTTTTTGTGGAAGAAGGCGTCCGGGGATATCGCATTGAGCGCCAAGATTCGCTTCCCTCATGCGGGAACGAATCCGCATCGAAAAGGGGCCTTGCTGTTGCGACAGAGCCTTGACACCGATGCGGTATACGCTGACGCCGCTCTGCATGGATCAGGTCTGACGGCGCTGCAATATCGGCCGAGCAAAGGCAACGTTACTGGCGACATCGAATTCAATTTCAGCTCGGCCGCCGACGCTCCCCAGGAATTGAGAATCGAAAAGCGTGGCACTAGTGTCTCCCTGTTGTTCAGCATGCACGGTGAGCCGCTGCATGCTTCGGGCGCGGCGATGACCGTTCCTCTCACGGGTGAGTTTTATGTTGGCCTGGGTGTTTGCTCGCATGAAAAGGACGTGGTCGAAGAAGCAGTGTTTTCCGATGTCCACATTGAATCTCTTCCCAGCGTAGCGGGTGAGAAGCCGGAGCTGCACAGTACGCTGCAGAACATCTCGATTGATCCGTCCGCGCGCCGCTCGGAAGCGGTATATACGGCGGCAACTTACTTTGAAGCGCCCAACTGGAGCCGCGACGGCAAATCACTGATTTTTGATCAAGGCGGTCAACTGATGACGGTCCCGGTCAACGGCGGTACGCCCAAGACCATCGAGACTGGGGTCGCCATTCATTGCAATGGCAGCCATGGACTTTCCCCTGACGGGAAGTGGCTGGCGATCAGTTGCAATGCCAACGGCGCACCGGCTTCGCAGGTCTATATCGTTCCTGTCGATGGTGGAACGCCGCGCCTGGTGACGCAGAATCCATCCTCGTATTTTCATAGCTGGTCTCC
>CAILBQ010000605.1 GCA_903832475.1 uncultured Acidobacteriota bacterium
GCCGAACAGTCCGACACCATCGATGCCCATTTCGAAAACCGCACCGACCTTTTCGATCCCGCAGACATCGAACGTTTCGCAACCCACCTCGAGCAACTGGCGCGCTCCATAGTCGAATCACCGAGCCAGCCCGTCTCAAACCTGCGCCTGCTTACCCCTTCCGATCTCGACTCGATCCAACTTTGGAATGCAACCGCACTCCCCTTCAACCGCGCAGATACGCTTGTCTCTCTTTTCGAGCGCTCGGTTCAAGCAAACCCCGCGAACATCGCTTTGTACTTCGAAGAAACTTCCTGGACGTTTAGCGATCTCAGCCAGCGCGTCGATCGACTGGCCGACGCACTTCATCGCTATAACGTCGGCCGCGGAGACTTCGTGGCCCTCTGTCTCGACCGATCTCCTGCGCTCATCATCGCCATCCTCGCCGTGCTCAAAACAGGCGCCGCCTATCTCCCGCTTGACCCTAAATACCCCGCCGACCGCCTCGCCTACATGCTCGAGGACAGCAGCGCACGCCTGCTGATCAGCGATGCCACCCCACTCCCGGACGTTTCCCGGGTCGTCGACGAATTGGCCGGCGCATGTCCGCAACTGACCATCGTGAAGACCCCGGCAACTTTGCCCAACGGCGATCTTCCCTCGGCAACCGGGGACTGGCCCGCGCCACAGCCTCATGATGCCGCCTACCTCATCTACACCTCCGGTTCGACCGGCAAGCCCAAAGGCGTCGTCATCGAGCATCGCAATGCCGTTGCCCTCCTGGCATGGGCACAAACCGCGTTTGAACCCGCCACCCTGCGCTGTCTGCTGGCCTCGACCTCGGTCAGCTTCGACGTGTCCATCTTCGAAATCTTCATGCCTCTGGTCACTGGCAACAGCTTCGTCCTAGTCGGCGACGTGCTCCAGCTTTCTCTCACCCCATCCGCCGGCCGCGTCACCCTCCTGAACATCGTTCCCAGCGCCATGGACGCGGTCCTCGCTGCCGGGCTCCCACCTTCCCTCCGCACCGTCTGTCTGGCCGGCGAATTCGCTCCCGCTGAGTTGGTAGATCGCATCTACGCGGCGGGCGTCGAGCAGGTCATCGACCTATACGGTCCTACCGAGACCACCACGTACTCCACATGCGGCCAGCGTCACTCGGCATCGCCTCCCACCATCGGCAAGCCCATCGCCAACACCCGCATCTATCTCGTCGACGACAATCTTGTTCAGGTACCTCCTGGCGCCGCCGGAGAAGTGCTCATCGCCGGCGACGGCGTCGCCCGCGGCTATCTCAACCGCCCGGAGCTGACCGCCGAGAAGTTCCTCACCCTGCCGGACATCGAACCCCATGGCCCTCTTTATCGCAGCGGCGACATGGCTCGTCAAAACTCCGACGGCTCATTGATCTACATGGGCAGGCGCGACCAGCAGGTCAAGCTTCGCGGGCACCGCATCGAGTTAGGCGAAATCGAATCAGCCTTGCGCGGCGCAGGCCAGTTCTCCCAGGTTGCCGTGGTCGTCCAGAGTCTCCCAGCAGGCGATGCGCTGGTCGCTTTCGTCGTTCCCGGCGCTTCCGGCCACTTCGACGTTTCCGCCTGTCTGTCTGCTCTGCGCAAACAGCTTCCTGCCTGGATGATCCCCTCCGCACTACGTGTCATTCCCAGCCTGCCTCTGACTCCCAGCGGCAAGGTCGACAAGAAACTCCTCAGCCTCGACATCGAGGTAGCCCCCGCGGTATCGTCGCAACCACCCGCCGACCTGCTCGAGCAATGGCTCGCCAATATCTGGGCGTCTCGTCTGCATCTCGCGCACGTGCCCCGCAATGCCAATTTCTTTGAAGAACTCGGCGGCCACTCTCTCGTTGCGTTTGAAATCTTCACCGAAATCGAAAAGCGTCTTGGCGTCGCCATGATGCTCACCACGCTGTTCCAGGCTCCCACGGTGCAGCAGCTTGCCGCCGCCCTGCGCCGCTTTCCGTGGAAGGAACCCCTCCACCTCCGATTTGTCACTCCCGCCAGCGGTGACCCTCTGCAGGACACCTCCGTGCTCTACCTGGTTGGCGATGTCGCTGAACTCGATCCGTCCGCCGTCGGGCATCATCCCCTGCGCGAATCCGGCCAGCGAGTCATGGCCATCCTCGGTGCCTCCACCGTCTCTGATCGAGAGCATGCCTGCTTCGAAATCGCCGCCTTCGAAGCCACCCGCCCCGCCCTCACGCTCGTCTCTTCCCGCAAAGGGAGCGCTCTCGCCACCATGCTTGCCACCGCGCTGAAAACGCACGGTTTCGTGCATGTTGCCGTGCGCTCTCTCGACGACTGAATCCCGCGCTCGAATCTCACTCCGTCGCAAACCACAAACCGGCTCAAGTTGCTTCGCGGCCCAACATCACGCACAGTAACTACATGAAGCTCGACGCTCGCATCTACGTCGCAGGCCACACAGGTCTTGTCGGATCGGCCCTCCACCGCGCCCTGTCCGTGCAAGGCCATACGGACCTCCTCACCCGCACGCGAAATGAACTCGATCTGCTCAATACAGCGGCGGTATTTCGTTTCTTCGAAGAAACGCGGCCGGAATTTGTCTTCCTCGCCGCTGCCAAAGTCGGCGGCATTCTCGCCAACGCCACCTGCCCGGCAGACTTCCTGCGCGACAATCTGCTCATCCAGAACAACGTCATGGAAGCTTCGCGCGCGGCCGGCGTCAATCGTCTTCTCTTTCTTGGATCATCCAGCGTCTATCCCCGCGATGCAGTCCAGCCCATCTCCGAAACCGCGCTGCTGACCGGGCCCCTTGAGGCGACCAACCGTCCCTATGCCCTGGCCAAAATCGCGGGCATTGAAATGTGCTGGAGCTATAACCGCCAATACGGAACTCAGTATCTGGCCGCCATGCCCTCCAACCTGTACGGACTGGGCGACCGTTTCAACCCACAAAACTCCCACGTCCTACCCGCGCTGGTTCGCAAGACCGCAGAAGCTATGGAAACCGCTGCGAAGGCTATCGAGATCTGGGGTAGCGGCACTCCCCGCCGGGAATTCCTCTACGCCGACGATCTCGCCGCCGCCTGTCTCTTCCTCATGAACCTGCCGAATGAAAGCTACCAGTCCCTGCTGATCCAGGACCAGCCACCCCTCATCAACATCGGAACCGGGGAAGATGTCACC